>JBGOUW010000298.1:0-6375 GCA_041477755.1 Binatia bacterium | reverse complement strand
CTGCCGCACTACTTCAAGAAAATTACCCGCACCCTCGATGACGAGATCGAGTACCTGCATCACTACCTGGAAGGCAAGTTGCCGAAAGGGATCATTCACGGTGACCTGTTTGCCGATAACCTCATGTTCAAGGGCGAAAAGGTGGTCGCCGTGCTCGATTTTGAGGCGGCCTGCCGCGGCAAATTTGTTTTCGACCTGGCCACCGCCGTGAACTCCCTGTGCTTCGAGACTGGCCCGGGCTACTCCATCAAACGGTTCGAAGCGCTCATCGGTGGCTACGAGGCGCTGCGCACGCTCTCACTGGCGGAGTGGGACGCATTCCCCAACGAACTGCGCTTCGCCGCCTTCCGCTTCACCGTAACAAGGCTGCGCGACTTCTTCCTCAATCCAGTCGATGAACGCCAGCGCATCAATAAAGACTTCCAGGACTTCTACGATCGCCTGCGCATCCTGCGTCGTGAACGCGAAGGTGGCATGGAAGCGCTCCTGATGGCGATGGCTACCGGGTACGACTACCGCAAGTACCAGAAGGTGAAGGCGGTCGCCAAGCGCCGCTAGTTTCCGCCGGCTGCCGCCGCTACTTGCGACGATCCGGATTTCCACTAAGATCCTGCGACTATGAGCCGTAGCCCAGACCGGCCCGCAATCGAGCCATTGGTGCGCGAGATGCTCCGCCACCTCGGGGAGGATCCAGAGCGTGAGGGGCTGGCAAAGACGCCGCAACGGGTAGCCCGGTCGCTTGAGTTCCTCACCCGTGGCTACTCGCAAGATCCCAAAGAGGTCATCAACGACGCCTTATTCACCGAAGACTACCAAGAGATGATCGTGCTGCGTGACCTCGACTTCTTCTCCCTCTGCGAGCACCACATCCTGCCGTTCTTCGGTAAAGCTCACGTGGCCTACATCCCCCAGCACCGTATCGTCGGCATCAGCAAACTCGCCCGCTTGGTCGACGTCTATTCGCGCCGGCTGCAGGTGCAGGAACGGATGACCACCCAGATCGCGAATACGCTTATGGATACCCTCGATCCGCTCGGGGTCGCGGTCGTGTTGCACGCCGAGCATCTGTGCATGCGCATGCGCGGGGTCGAGAAGCAGAACTCCATCGTCGTCACCAGCGCCATGCTCGGGGTATTCCGCAATCACCAGGAAACCCGGCAAGAATTCATGACGCTGGTTCACAATGGCAATGCACGCTAGTTCCACGCCCGTCGACGCGAACACCAACGGCAGCGGGCTGGCAACCAGCGAGTTCACATCCAGCGAACTCGTAACATTGACACGACCACCAGCGATAGGCTAAGCGACGCAGCGGATTTTTCGGGTTGCACGACTGGCGCGCGTGGAAGTAACCACGAGGAAGTGCGTCCCGTCAGTTGGCCGTTCGCCTGGGCCTCTGGCTGTTGAGGTTCAGGCTTTTTTTTTGGCCACACGAGGTACTCCAGTGATCAAGAATTATCTGATTGCCCCCGGGCCGACGCCCGTGCCGCCCCGCGTGCTGTTGGCGATGGCTCAGCCCATCATCCACCACCGCACACCCCAGTTCAGCAGCATCTTCGCTGACGCCAAGCGCGACTTGAAGTCAGTGTTCCAGACCGCGCACGACGTGCTGATCCTCGCCGCCTCCGGCACCGGCGCCATGGAAGGCTCGGTCACCAACCTGTTTTCGCCCGGCGACGAAGTGCTCGTCGTCAACGGCGGCAAATTCGGCGAGCGCTGGACCAAGATCGCCTCGACCTACGGGTTGCAGGTTCGAGAACTGAAAGTGGAATGGGGTCGCAGTGCCCACGTCGAATCCGTTCGCCAGGCGCTCGCCGAGCACCGCACGATCCGCGGCGTCTTGATGCAAGCCAGCGAGACCTCCACGGGCGCCCTCCATCCGACCGAAGAGATCGCAAAGCTGACGCGGCAGAGCAACGCGCTGCTGATCGTCGACGGCATCACCGCGGTCGGCGTCTTCGATGTACCAATGGATCGCTGGGGCATCGACGTGCTGATCACGGGATCGCAGAAGGCGCTCATGTTGCCACCCGGTCTCGCCTTCGCCGCGTTGAGCGAACGCGCCTGGCAACGCACCAAGGAAGCCAAGCTACCGCGCTTCTACTTCGACTTCGCGCGCGAGCGCGACAACCTGGCCAAGGACACCACCGCCTGGACCCCGGCGATCTCATTGATCACTGGATTGCGCGAAGCGCTGGCGATCATGCTCGAAGAGGGGCTGCCTAACGTTTTCGCGCGCCACGCCCGTCTCGCGGCGGCGACCCGCGCGGCCGCCACGGCGTTGAGCCTCCGGCTGGTTGCTCCCGATGCACCCAGCCCGGCCCTCACCTCCATCTTCGTCCCCGACGGCGTCGACGGCGGCAAACTGGTCGGCTTCCTGCGCGATCGCATGGGCGTCACCTTCATGGGCGGCCAGGATCAACTGAAGGGCAAGATCGTTCGCATCGGCCACCTCGGTCACACCGGCGCGTTCGATATCATCACCGCCATCGCCGCCTTCGAGATGGCGTTGCGCCACTTCGGCCACCCGCTCGAACTCGGCCGCGGTGTCGCCGCCGCGCAAGCGGTCCTCATGGAAGCGCTGCCTCCGCGCAGCTAAGGTGAGGCGGCCATGCAGCGCGTTCTGGTGTCCGACAAACTCGCCGCCGAAGGGATGGATATCCTGCGCGCGGCCCCCGGTATCGAAGTCGATCATCAGCCGGGGCTAGCGCTCGCGGATCTAATCGCCAAGATTCCCGATTACCACGGCCTGATCATCCGCAGCGAAACCAAAGTCACTGCGGCAGTGCTCGCCGCCGCTAAGAACCTACGTGTAGTCGGACGCGCCGGCATCGGCGTGGACAACATCGACGTCGATGCCGCCACCAAGCAAGGCGTCGTGGTCATGAACACGCCCGGCGGCAACAACGTCACCACCGCCGAGCACGCCATCAGCATGCTGCTGTCGCTCGCTCGTTCGATCCCGCAAGCCACGGCTTCGATGAAAGCCGGCAAATGGGAGAAGGGCCGCTTCATGGGCACCGAGGTCTCCAACAAGACCCTCGGCATCGTCGGCATTGGCAACATCGGCGGCCTCGTCGCCGATCGCGCGCAGGGCTTGCACATGAAGGTCATCGCCTTCGATCCCTTCATCGCCCCCGAAGCCGCCGCGCGCCTCGGCGTGGAGTTGGTGACCCTCGACGAACTGTGGGCGCGCGCCGACTTCATCAGCATTCACACGCCGCTCAATGCCGACACCCGCAACCTCGTGAGCACCGCCGCCTTCAACAAAATGAAGAAGGGCGTTCGCCTCATTAACTGCGCGCGCGGCGGTATCGTCGACGAGGCCGCACTCGTGGCCGCGATCGAAGGCGGCAAGGTTGCCGGCGCCGCACTCGACGTGTTTGCCGAAGAGCCGCCGCCACCCGATCATCCCTTGCTCAAGCTCGCGCAGGTCATCTGCACGCCACACCTCGGCGCCGCCACTAGCGAGGCGCAGGTCAACGTCGCCATCGCCATCGCCGAACAGCTCGTCGCCTATCTGAGCGACGGGGTCATCCAGAACGCGGTCAACGTCCCCTCGATGAGTCCCGAGTTGCTCGAAATTCTCACGCCGTATCTCACGCTCGGCGAGAAGCTCGGCAGTCTACAGGGGCAGCTCCTCAGCGGCGCCCCGCGCGAGGTGCAGATCGAGTACGCCGGCGAGGTCGCCGACCAGGACGTGAAGTCGGTCACGCTCGCCGTCCTGCGCGGGCTGCTCAACCGCGTGCTCGAAAAGGGCGAAGTCAATTACGTCAACGCCGCCGCGATCGCGCGTGATCGTGGCATCAAGGTCGTCGAGTCGAAGACCAGCCAGGCCAAAGGCTACGTCAACCAGGTCACCGTGCGGGTGGTCACGAGCCAGGGCGACAGCACGGTGGCGGGTGTCATCTTCGGCCGCCGTGTAGTGCGCCTGGTGCGCATCAACGACTTCTATCTCGAAGCCGTGCCCGAGGGGTACATTCTCATGTCGACCAACCGCGACGTTCCCGGGGTCGTCGGCGCCATCGGCACATTGCTCGGCGAGGAAAAGATCAACATTGCCAGCATCGAACTCGGCCGCGAGAAAGTCGGCGGCTTGGCGATCTCACTGTTCCATATCGACGAGCCGGTGACCCCCGCCGTGCTCGCCAAACTCCGCACCCTGCCGCCGATCGTGACGGCGCAGTTGATCACGTTGTAGCGTTGGCGGACATCCGCGCGCGTGTGAGGCCCAGTCATGCCTGCTGTCGTTGTTGTCGGTGCCCAATGGGGCGATGAAGGAAAAGGTAAAGTCGTCGACATATTGGCCGAGCACGCCGATGTCGTCGTACGCTATCAAGGCGGCAACAACGCCGGCCACACGGTGGTGGTGGGCGACGAGAAGACCGTCCTCCATCTGATCCCGTCGGGCGTCCTGCACGACGGCACCGTGTGCGTCATCGGCAACGGCGTCGTCATCGATCCCGAAGAGCTGCTCAAAGAAGTAGACGCGCTGCGCAAGCGCGGCTACCTGGTCGACGACCAGATGCTCAAGATCAGCGACCGCGCGCACCTGATCATGCCGTTTCATCGCGCCATCGATCAAGCCCGCGAGCGCGTGCGCGGCGAGGGCCGCATTGGCACGACGGGTCGCGGCATCGGTCCAACGTATGAAGACAAAATGGCGCGCATCGGCATCCGCGTCGCCGACTTCCTCGACGAAGACGTGTTCGAAGACGCCCTGCGCCGCGCCATGGACGAGCGCAACATCTACCTCGACGCCATCCTCAAGGAGAAGCGGCTCGACTTCGATACGATCTACAATCAGTACCGCGCGATGCGCGATCGCATCGCCGTCCACGTCATCGACGCCAGCCTGTATCTCGATCGTGCACTCGCGCAGGGCAAGCGCATCCTGCTGGAAGGTGGGCAAGGCACGATGCTCGACGTCGACCACGGCACGTATCCCTATGTCACGTCCTCGAACACCATCGCCGGCGCCGCCTGTACCGGCGCGGGCATTGCGCCGCGTCGCATCTCCAGCGTGATTGGGATCACCAAAGCCTACACCACGCGCGTCGGCGCCGGGCCATTTCCGACCGAGCTGCACGACGCGCTCGGCACCAAGCTGCGGCAAGACGGCGATGAGTTCGGCGCCACCACCGGTCGCCCGCGCCGCTGCGGCTGGTTCGACGCGGTGGTCGTCCGTCACGCCGCACGCCTCAACGGCATGAACGGCATGGCGCTCACCAAGATCGACGTGCTCACCGGGATCGATCCGATCAAGGTGTGTGTGGCCTACGACTTCAACGGCAAGCGCATCGACGAGATGCCTGCGAGCGCCGCCGTCTTGCGCGGCGTTGTCCCGATCTATGAGGAACTCGCCGGCTGGCAGCAACCGCTCAGCAACGCCCGCCAACGCGCCGACCTCCCCGAGAACGCCGAGCGCTACATCCGCCGCCTCGAAGAGCTGACCAACACGCCGATGATGATGATCGGCGTCGGCGTCCGCCGGCAGGAGACCATCGTCCTCGCCAATCCGTTCAACGGGTGAGGCGCTTGCTCGCCGCTTCATAGCTGGCGTACAATCTGCGCGTCTGAATGGAGGTGTATCGATGAAGGTGAGCATCGCTGAACACGTCGCAGTCACTCCTGGGACGTGCGGTGGGAAGCCACACATCAGAGGCCATCGCGTCCGGGTTCAAGACATCGCCATCCTCTCCGAATCGTTCGGACTAACTCCAGACGAGATCCTCGCCTACTACCCGAGAATCACGCTCGCCGACGTTCACGCAGCCCTCGCGTACTATTTCGATCACCGCGATGCGATTCGGCGACACATCAAGGAGAGTGACGCTCTTGCGAAGGCAGTACGAACCCACATTCCGTCGAAGTTGATCCGCAAGCTGGGCGGACGCGATGCCGCAGAGACTCCGGTTTCACCTCGATGAGAATGTCTCCCACGCGATTGCCGACGGTCTGCGGCGGCGTGGCGTCAACGTGACGACCAGCGCTGATGCTGGCCTGGCAAGCGCTTCAGATACGGAGCAGCTCGCATTTGCTCGATCGCAGCGGCGCGTTCTTGTGACCCACGATGACGATTTCCTTCGTCTCCACCAACGTGGCGAACGTCACGCCGGCATTGTGTACTGTCACCAGCGCAGTCGCTCAGTCGGCGAGATAGTTCGACATCTGCTTTTCCTGTGGGACCACTTGTCCCCGAGCGAGATGCACCAGCACGTTGAGTTTCTCTGAGGCGGTGGCGTGGGGGGCACCCGCTCAGCAACGCGCGCCAGCGCGCCGACCTCCCCGAGAACGCCGAGCGCTACATCCGCCGACTGGAAGAGCTAACCAACACGCCGATGATGATGATCGGCGTCGGCGTCCGCCGGCAGG
>JBGOUW010000036.1:0-16382 GCA_041477755.1 Binatia bacterium | reverse complement strand
GTCGGAAATTGAAATTCTGGAAGTGGAAAAGCGCATCCGTACTCGGGTCAAGAAGCAGATGGAGAAGACCCAGAAAGAGTACTACCTCAACGAGCAGATGCGGGCGATCCAGAAGGAACTCGGCGAGAAGGACGAGTTCAAGAACGAAATTCAGGAACTCGAAGAAAAGATCAAGCAGAAGAAGATGACGGCGGAGGCGAAGGAGAAGTCGGAGAAGGAACTCCGCAAGCTCAAGATGATGTCTCCGATGTCCGCCGAAGCCACCGTTGTGCGCAATTACATCGACTGGCTCATCTCGTTGCCGTGGCAGGAGTACACCGACGACAAGCTCGACATCGTCGAGGCCGAGCGAGTACTCGAGGAAGATCACTACGGGCTCGAAAAGGTGAAGCAGCGGATCCTGGAATACCTTGCGGTGCAGTCGCTGGTTGGTCAGATGAAGGGGCCGATCCTCTGCTTGGTTGGCCCACCAGGGGTTGGCAAAACGTCGCTCGGAAAGTCGATCGCCCGGGCCACCGGCCGCAAGTTCGTGCGCGTGTCGCTCGGGGGTGTGCGGGACGAGGCCGAGATTCGCGGTCACCGGCGCACGTACATCGGGGCACTGCCGGGTAAGGTGATTCAGAGCATGAAGAAGGCGGGTTCCGGAAACCCGGTCTTCCTGCTCGACGAAGTCGACAAGATGTCGACCGATTTCCGCGGCGATCCGTCGTCCGCACTGCTGGAAGTGCTCGATCCCGAGCAGAACCAGAACTTCGACGATCACTATCTGGATGTCGAGTACGATCTCTCCAAGGTGATGTTCATCACCACGGCGAATACGCTCGACCGGATCCCGCGGCCGTTGCAGGACCGCATGGAGATCATTCGCATTGCCGGGTACACGGAACTCGAGAAGCTCAACATTGCAAAACGGTATCTGATTCGGAAACAGCAAGAGGCCAACGGTCTGAAGCCGACCAACATCGAGTTTTCAGACAGCGCCGTCCTCAGCATCATTCGCCACTACACGAAAGAGTCGGGCGTCCGTAATCTCGAGCGCGAGTTGGCGTCAATCTGCCGCAAGGTCGCCGTTGATGTGGTCAAGAAGGGCACAAACCTCAAGATCCAAGTCAACGGCAAGAAGGTCGGCAAGTATCTCGGGCCGCCGCGTTATCGCTTCAGCAAGGCGGAGGAGGAGCACAAGGTCGGTGTGGTCACCGGTCTCGCGTGGACAGAAATGGGCGGTGAACTGCTCAACACCGAGGTTACCGTTATGCCCGGAAAGGGCAAGCTGATCATCACCGGGCGGTTGGGTGACGTGATGCAGGAGTCTGCGCAGGCGGCGCTCAGCTACGTGCGCTCGCGGGCCGAAGAACTCGGATTGGAACGCAACTTCTATCAACAGGTCGACATCCACATCCACGTGCCGGAAGGTGCCATTCCCAAGGATGGTCCGTCCGCGGGTGTGACGATGGCCACGGCGCTGGTGTCCGCGCTGACGAAGATCCCGGCCCGACACGACGTGGCGATGACCGGCGAAGTGACGCTGCGTGGCCGCGTGCTGCCGATCGGGGGGCTGAAGGAAAAGGTGCTCGCCGCCAACCGCGCCGGCATCAAGACCGTGTTGATTCCGGCGGAGAACGAGAAGGACATTGAAGAGATACCCCCGACGATCCTGCGGGCGATCCGGATCGAACTGGTCGAACACATGGACCAGGTCCTGCGCCAGGCCTTACTGCTGTCCGATCCCGACAGTTTTCTGGCCAAGAAGCCGGAGGTCGTGCCCACGCCGCCATTTCATCCAGAGGTACCGGCCGCGACGGACGTGGTCACACACTGAGGCTTTCTTGACTTGGCGCGACCCGGTTGTTATGACTTCCGCCGCTTAACCTGTTGAAGGGAACCTGATGACGAAGGCAGAGCTGATCGAGTCCGTCGCAAGCAAGGTGGATCTCCCCCGGGCGACGGCCGAACGAGCAGTTAACACGCTCTTCGACGACATCGTTGTGGCCCTCAAGCAGGGTGAGAAGGTGAACATCTCTGGATTCGGGACCTTTGCGATCTCAATCCGGAAGGCTCGCACGGGGCGAAACCCGAAGACGGGCGAGAGCATCGAGATTGCGGCCTCGCGGGCCGCCAAGTTCAAAGCTGGCAAGACGCTGAAGGATTCCCTCAACTAACGCGGGGTACCGCTGCCGGAGCCGCAGGGCGGGCGGTTAGCTCAGGGGGAGAGCATCGGCCTTACAAGCCGGGGGTCATCCGTTCAAATCGGATACCGCCCATCACGCCTTGTCAGCACGTAGAGAGAGGAGACGCCGCCAAGTCGGGAGCGGAAATTTTACCGGGGTGGTAGTTCAGCTCGGTTAGAACGCCGGCCTGTCACGTCGGAGGTCGCGGGTTCAAGTCCCGTCCACCCCGCCAGTTTGCAGAAGCTAGACCCCTCGCGTGAGGGGTCGGTTTCCTGCGGCGGTTCGTAGGTGAGGAAATCATGAAGACAACATACATGGCTACACGCGAGGAAGCGCTCGCCGCGCGTCGCTGGTATCTCGTTGACGCCGACGGCAAGGTGCTCGGCCGCGTTGCCAGCGGCGTCGCGAACCTCCTGCGCGGTAAGGGCAAACCGACTTTTACCCCGCACCAGGATACCGGCGACTTCGTCGTGGTCGTCAATGCCGCCGGCCTCAAGTTAACCGGCAAGAAAGTCGAACAGAAGCTCTATCGCCGCCACAGCGGCTATCCCGGTGGTGTGAAGACGGAACAAGTCGGCAAGACGTTGCGCGAACGGCCCGACCGCGTATTGAAGGTGGCGGTCGCGGGCATGTTGCCGAAGAATCGCTTGGGGCGGCAACTGGCCACCAAGCTGAAAGTGTACGCGGGGCCGGATCATCCGCACACGGCGCAGCAACCCGTAACCATCTCTGTGTGACTACTGAGGTAGACCATCATGGCTGAACGCAAAAACGCATACGCCGCTACCGGCCGCCGCAAGACCGCCGTGGCCCGAGTGAGCCTCATTCCCGGCGCCGGCAAGGTGACGGTCAACCGCCGCTCGCTCGACGACTACTTCGGCCGGCCAACCTCCCGCATGGTCGTCGCACAACCTTTCGATGTTACCGGCACCACGGGCCAATTCGACGTGTCCGCCAACGTACGTGGCGGCGGTATCTCCGCGCAAGCGTCGGCCGTGCGGCACGGCATCACGCGGGCGTTGCTGATCGCCAACCCCGACTTCCGACCGGCGCTGAAGAAGGCGGGGTTCATTACCCGCGATCCGCGCGAGGTCGAACGCAAAAAGTACGGCCGTCACAAGGCGCGTAAGCGACCGCAATACTCGAAGCGCTAAGCCTCTCCGCTGCGTCACTCGCCGCCGAGGAAGATCGCGGTTCCGATCAATACGAACACCCCGTTGGCGGACCACGCCGCGACAGAGGGTGGCAGCACGCCGCTATTGCCGAGCGAGTTTGCCAGCGCCAGCACGACCCAGTAGCCGAAACCCGCCGCCAGTCCCACACCGATCACCCCCGCAACGCTTGGGTGGCGCCGCACGCGGCCCGCCAGCGAGACGCCCAGCAACGCCAACACTAGACTGGCGAACGGTACGGCCAACTTCAGGTGTAGATCGACCAAGTAGATGGACGCATCGATGCCCTTGCGCGTGAGGGTCGCGATGCGTTCGCGCAGCATCGTGAAGCTCAATTCTTCGGCTGCGCGACGCACGTCGAGGAAGTCGTCGAGCGTTTCGGGGATCGTGACCGTATTGGCGGGCAGTGCGCGCGTCACGATCTGTCCACCAGGGAACTCACGCTGACTGGCCGCACTGGTTTCCCAGCCTACGCCGTTCCACCGTGCGGTGGCCACCTCGATGATGCTGGACGGGGCAAACGACGCGTCGATGCGATAGATGGTCAGTCCGTGCAACGTGCTGCGCGCGCCGTCGACGTAGTCGATGTTATAAAACCCTTCGCGGCCGTGGTACCAGATCTCGTGATCGCTCAGCAGGCTGCGTTGCGGCCGCTTGCGAATCTCAACGACGTTCACATACTGAAACTTGCGCGAGCAGTACGGGACAACGGTCTCCTCCCAGAGCAGCGACCCACCGCTGATCACGCCCGCAATGACGAGCAACGGTACCGCCATTTGGCCGAGACTGACACCCAGCGCGCGAAACGCGACGATCTCGTTGTGACGCGACATCGCGCCCAGACTCACCAGCACCGCGGCCAGCACCGCCGGAGGAGTGACCTGTGTGATCACCAAAGGAATCTTGAACAAGAAGTAGCGCGCCGCGAGCACCGGCGTCGCGTCGTTGCGCAGCAAGGTGTCGAGCCGATCGAAAAAGTCGATGATCAAGTACAGCCCGACGAAGCTGGCCAGGATCATCGCGAAGAGCCGCAAGAACTCCCGCGCGACATAGCGGCTGATGACACTCGACAACATGAGCGATTCACGCAGCGAACTAGGGCCCGGCGTTGGCGCTCACGCGTGCCACCCAGCGGGCGCGCACGGTCGCCAGCCACTGATCCACCGCCGCCAAGCTCGACAAACCGGTCTCCCGTGCCGCGCGCCACAGCAGTGTGCTCGCCAGTGTCGCCATCACCAGGTTGGGTATCCACAAGGCCACGATGGGTGGCAGTGTGCCGCGCTCGCCGAGGCTCTCGCCCAAACTGAGCAGGAGATAGTAGCTCAGGATCAGCACCAGGCTGGTCGAGAAGCCGCGCGATCGCACCGCGCGCGTTGGCTGCACGCCGAGCGGCACGCCGAGCGCGGCGAACACCAGGCAGGCAAATGGAATGGCGAACTTGCGGTGCAGCTCGACCTGCTCGACCAGTGCCGGGGTGCCGGCCTCCGCTTTCGTCGCGATGGCTTGGCGCAGCTCGCCGACCGTCAATTCCCTCGGTTCGCGTTCGTGCCGCCGCACGCGCGCCAACGCCGTGTCGAGATCGAGGCTCAGGTCGTACACACTGAAGTCGGTTTTGTTATAGCTACGTCCCCCCGGCTCGAAGCTGTGGATGGTGCCGTCGAGCAGGCGCAGGGTCAGTGTCTGGTTCGCTTCGTTGTTGATGACGATCCCCAATTTGGCGAAGACTGTGTTGCGCTGCATCGCGTCGCGGGTGTCGGAAATCACGATGCGCTTGAGGGTGATGCCGGGCGGTTCGATTTCTTCGACGTAGATGACCAGCCCCGTGAAATCGTCGTTGAACACTTGTTCGCGGATGCCCGCACTCGCCCGCACCTTGGCGATTGAGTACAACGCGTCGCGCAGCTGGCGATTGCCCCAGGGCCGAGCATACATCGACAAGCCCAGCGTGACGCAGTAGATGACGACGGCGATAGCGGCCACGGGACGCAGCAGTTGATACAGACTGACCCCTGAGGTGTGCATCGCGACGATTTCGCTGTCGGAGGAGAGGCGGCCAAACGCGATGAGCACGCCCAGCAGCAGCGCCATCGGCACTGTGACTTCGAGGAACGCGGGCATGATGTACGAGAACAGTTTGAGCACTTGCAGCGCCGGCACGCCGCGGTTGACGATCAGCTCAACGAGTTTGAGAATGCGTGCGATCAGCAGGATACCGGTGAAGACCGCCAGGCCCAGCAGAAACGGCACGAGAATCTCACGAGTGATGTAACGATTGAGCGTCCGCACGTGAGCGAATCGTAGTGAAACGCCGATTCAATGTAAATCAACGACCGCCCGCGCACCGAGTGCGAGTGTACGGGATCCATGCGGTGGCGGCACGCCTGGAGATGGTGCCGCCGCTAGTCGAGCGAGTGTACGTCCGAGCCGAGGCCTCGGGACGGCTGGCTGCGCTGGCGGCCGTAGCGACGCGCGCCGGCGTCGGGCTGCAGCACGTGGCTCCCGCCGTGCTGCGCGAACTGTGCGGTAGCGACCATCATCAAGGAGTGGTCGCCGACGTGCCGCCGTTTCACTACCGCGACCTCGATTCACTGCTGGCACAAGCGCTGGCGCGTGTTGTGGTGCTCGATCAGCTACGCGATCCGCAGAATTTCGGCGCGTTGCTGCGCAGCGCGGAAGCCGCCGGCGTCGGGTGCGTAGTCGTCCCCAAAGATGGCGCGGTCGGAGTGACGCCGAGCGTGGAGAAGGCGGCGGCGGGTGCTGCCATGCGTGTGCCGGTGGTACTGGTGGTGAACGTCGCGCGCACGCTGCAAGAGTTGAATGACGCCGGGTTTTGGATCATCGGTCTTTCAGCGCAGGCGCGCGCCGATCTGTTCTCCTACGAGCCGCCGGAACGCGTCGCCATTGTCTTGGGCGGCGAAGAGGGTCTGCGGCGATTGGTGGAGGAGCGCTGCGATGTCCTGCTCGCCGTGCCGATGCAGGGACAGGCCGAATCGCTGAACGCCTCGGTTGCTGGAGCACTTGCCATGTATGCGTTGCGCCCACGTTCGCGCGCCGCAGGTTCTGCTTGACATATACGCGGACCTCCGCCAATTAGCGCAGGCCAGTCGTCAGGCACATCGTCAATAAAGGTCTTCGCGTTGCGTTCTACCCAGCTGCGGCCCATCCTAATCTACGGCCTCATCTTGTTCGCGCTAGGTCTCGTGTCCGCCACTCGTGCGCGCGCTCAGTTTCTTGCCGGCGACGTCAATGGGGATGGCCACGTCTCGATGGAGGACCTGGCCGATCTGCCATCCGAGCTGTTCGATGGAGACGGTGCTGATGTGGCGGACGTCGCCAGCGGAGAGTTTCCGGGCGCCGCCGGCGCCGATGCGAATCAAGACGGCCTAGTCACAGCCGCTGATTTTTCGCAGGTGGTCGTGCTGCAGCCGGGCTTGACGCCAGCCGTACCGACCGTGACGCCTACACGTCCGTCGCCAACTCTGACGCGGACACCGACCACCACGCCGACACCGAACCTGACGCCCTCCACAGCGACGGCGACCCCAACGGCTACCGCGTGCGTGCCGCAGAACATCGGCGTCGGCACGATCGGCGGTGCACTCGGCCCGGGCGATTGCACTAACGGCTCAAGCGAGCACTTCGTCGACGCGTACAGCGTCGCGGCCCACCCCGGGACTGCCTTGAAGATCGATGTCACTTCAACGAGCTTTTCACCGAGGATCTTGTTGCGCGACGCCGGGGGATACTTCAAATCGTATAGTGGTCCACTTCCGGTCGAGCTGTTGGTAACGACCAACCGGCCGTATGAATTTACGGTCACCAGCGGAACGGTGGGTCAGCCGACCGGAAGCTATACGTTGACCGTGAGCACCCGCTCGTGCCCGACGCCGCGCAACGTCACGCCCTCGAGTACCGGTAGCCGCGTCAGCGCGACCCTGCGCGAAACTGATTGTCCGGACCCGGCGGTGCCCTCGTCTCCCGCGCATCGGTTTACGTTTGCGGCGCTGGCAGGGTCGGCGATCTCCGTGCGAATGAGCACGTCGGCCGCGCTCGAAGACGTGCCCGACCCTGTCATCACGATCTATGGCCCAGCGCCGACCGCTGACAGCTTCACCGGGATCGAACTCGCCTCCGATGATGAGAGTGGTGGCCCGGTCGATAACGGCACCACTGATGCGTTGCTGTCCTTCTACGCCGTGGAGGGCGGCACCTACACCGTCGTTGCGACCGGCGGTGTCGGACCGTACAGCGCGACATTCTCGCTCCCGCCTTGCACGCCGATTCCGGGTACGGTGTCGAATCAGCTAACGACGGTTGCCGGCACGCTGTCGGCCGGTTCGTGCCCGGCCCCATTTCCCTTGCCCGGTGCTTCGAAAGGCGATCCCAACGGCCGCGCGGGTGTATACACGATTGCGGCCGACGCCGGCGATGTGATTGCGGTCGAGATGCTGTCGTTCGATTTCGATGCCCAGTTGTACTTGCTGGGCCCCGACCACACGGTGGTCGCGAGTGACGACGATGGCTCGGAGCACGACGTCACCGATGCTCAGCTCGCGTTCACCGCCCCGCAGGCCGGCATCTACACGGTCGTGGCCGCCAGCAACGATGCGTCGATCACGGAAGAAGGACAGACCGGCAACTACAGTCTGGCCCTGCAGAAATGTCCTGCCAGCCCGCTCTCACTCGATACCGTAACCTCCGACAGTTTCAGTCGGACACTCGACTGTCGTGGCACCAAGGGGGTCTTCGTAAACAGCTATAAATTTACCAACAACAATCCGGCACAGTTTGTCTTCGCGACGATGGTGGCGGACCCATCATCCGATATCGACTCGGTGTTGGCGCTGACGACGCCGAGTGGACAGGTGTTAGTCAATGACAACGATCCGTTTGTGGCGGACTTCACATCGGATGCGCGCATCGCTCGCGTGCTCCCGCTGGCGGGCACCTACTTTCTGACCGCCTCCTCATTTCAAGATGGTGGGCCGGTCGAAGGCGGCTACGCCGTCTCCGTAGCGCGGTGCCGCACCATCGCGGCCGCGGCGGGCACGGTGCACGGCGAGTTTCGCGATGACGACTGTGAGCTGGCCTCGCTTGGAGAAGAGCCGGGTGTGAAGTTGAACGTCTTTACGATGGCGACAGGCGCGAACCAGTTAGTCTCCATTGTTCCGCCTGATGGGGCGTGTGGGTTGGTGGCCACGCCCGATGGCCTGCAGGGGCCAGGGCCCGCATGCTCACCTGACTTCTTGGCGATGCCGCTCGCCGGCGCCGGCACCACGGCCGTGATTGTCAGCGCGTCCGATCCGACCGTGCGCGGTCCGTACGAGTTCGAGCTGCGCACCTGCCCGGTCAGTGGGGTCATTGGCTTCGCCTCCTCAACCGTCGGATTCATTAGCGGCGGCGACTGTCACGACGCCAGCGGCTTGCCGGGGGACTTCTATTTGTTCCGCGCGCCGTCATCCTTGATTGCGTTCAACGGGGACGTCACCGCACACTTGATGCGCTCGTTCAGTGACAGTTCGTTGGTGATCGACAACACGGGTCTTTCCAGCGTGGTGAATCAGCTGGTGGAGAATCCCGAAGATCTATTGCCGATTGGGTCCGATCTCGTCTTTGGCCTCACGGTACGGCCGGCGCGCGCCGATGCCACCGGCAGCTACACCTTGCACGTCGAAATCGCCAACTTGCACCAATAGACGACCACGACGGCAGACACTGGTCGATTTTCGCTTGACCCGCGCAAGCGGCGTGCTCTATATGCCATGTGCGTTTTTCAGCGATCCGGGCACAGAAGGGGTGGCGTCGTGGTCAGGCGGCGCCACGGCGGCAGCTCACAACTCTCCGTGCGATGCTGCACTGCATTGGCGTGCTCGTACTCTCGACTGCGATTGGTTGCGGCGGCGGCGGGGGCGGCAGCGCTCCGAGTACGCAGGGTGGCATCACCTTACGCGCCTTGTGGGAACGGCAGAATTCGGCTGTCGGCTCACGGCTCGCAACGTTCGACGGCGGGACCGAAATCCCTCTTTGCGTTCAGACCGTCGAGGTCCGGGTCAACGGTGACGGGTATACTCGCCGTCAGTTCGTTAATCCCAGCGATCACGAAGCAACAATTGAAAATCTGCCAGCCGGGTCGGTGAACGTATTCGTCTTCGGCTACGACGTGCCATTTGGTAGACCGCCGGATCTCGCAACCGTTGACATCGCACCCTGTTATGCGAGCGCGGCTGTGCCGGCTCAGATTAGCGCGGGGCACACCACCGACGTCGGGAATGTGAACGTCCTGTCACGCCCGTTCGTCACTTCCTTTGTGCCGTTGCCGGGCGAGACTGGGGTGTCGCGTTCGGCTCCCGTAACGTTGGTCGTAGCGACAGCGAGCGGAGGCATAAGTCGCGACAGTGTGACGATTGCTGTCGACGCGACAGTATTAGTCAACGGCGGGCTGACCTCGCACGGTGCGGACCTCACTGCGTGTGCGGACGGCAGCGCTTCGCCGTGCGTCGTCCCTGGCCAGAATTTGCATGGCTTCCGCTTCAGCAGCTCGGTGAATGCGTTTCCCGCTTTCACCGCGATCCCCGTGTCGGTCAGCGCGACCGATACCAACACGCCGCCGCGCGCTATCATCCCTGATCCCTTTGAGTACGAGTTCACCACCGGCAGCGGGATCACTCCCGCGACGCCGACCAGTTCACCGACCGGCACGGTGACGGCAACGTTGAGCGCGACGGCGACCCCGACCCTGTCCGCAACGCCCTCGCCGACCGCGACCGGCACCGACACGGCCACCGTGACTCCGACCGACACCGCTACGGCAACGGCGACGGTCACATCGACTGCGACGTCGACCTCAACCGACACCGCCACGGCAACTGCGACCTTGACTGCCACCGCGACGCCGACGGATACACCGACGCTCACGCCGACGGCGACGGAAACGCCGACGCTGACGGAGACGCCGACCAGCACTCCGAGCGACACGCCAACCACGAGCCCAACGGCGACGGAGACTCCCACCGATACGCCGACCGGCACGGCGACGGAAACCGCCACCGATACTCAGACCGCGACGGCGACCGAAACGCCCACGTTGACCCCAACCGGGACGTTTACCGAGACGCCGACCGAGACCGCGACGCCGACCCCAACCGAAACGCCGACGATTACCGCGACTCCTACGGCAACGGATACGGAGACGCCGACCGCAACAGCGACACCAACGCCGCTGACCTACATCGTCACCAATCTGGATGACAGCGGCGATGGCTCGCTGCGCGCGGCGATCACGTTGGCCAACAACGATGAATTGCCGAGCCGGATTCTGTTCGCGCAAGACCTGATAGGCGGCGAAATCGCGCTCGAAACGCCGCTGCCGCAACTCATCGCCGATGCCACCTCGATCGACGGCGCTTTCGACACGGCGGCGCCGCACATCGCGGTCCTTGGATCGAGCAATGCCCCGGTCATGACCATTGTCGGACACGGGATTCGGGTGCACGGCTTGGCGCTGACGGGTGCGACCAGTGGTCTCCGGCTCGCCAGTGGATCGTCTGATGCGCTCGTCGCGGGCAACTACATCGGTGTCGAACTCGATGGGTCCACTCCCGCACCCAATAGCGATGCCGGAATCGACCTCGACGGATCGGGCCATACTATTCAGAGTAACGTGATCGCAGCGAACTTGGGTGACGGCATCACGATTCATAGCACGGCCAGCGATGCGGCCGTGGTCTCGAACACCATCGGTGCGACGGCTGATCGTAGCGCTGCAATCGGCAATGTGGGTGCCGGCGTCAGCGTGTCCGGCCAGATGGTGCTCGCGGCACAGATCGCCGTGATCAGAGAAAATCTCGTCGTTGGCAACGGCCTGAGCGGCGTCGCGCTCGCGGGCGCAGCTGTCCATAACGTGACCATCACCAACAACGACATTGGGGATGCGATCCTCGGCGGCAACGATGGCGACGGCATCACCGTTGAGGCGGCCACGCAGGTCACGATCGGCGGTGCTGACAGCGGTAACCGCATCCGCGACAACCTCGGCGCCGGCGTCAGCGTCCTCGGCGCCGATGCCACGGCCGTGAAACTCAGTCGCAACTCGATCGTCGCCAACGGTGGTCTGGGCATCGCGCGCAGTGGCGGCGCCGAAACTTTGGTGAGCGCTCCGAGCCTCCTTGTGACCGGCAATACGATCGCGGGCACCGGCTTGGCGAGTGCGGCGATCGAGTTCTTCGCCACCGGTGTGCCCCCCGATCCGACCGGCACGGGCGAAGGAGAATTCTTCCTCGGCAGTACCACGGCGGATGACCAGGGCGCCTTCTCGTTCGACTTCAACCCCGCCGAGGTCACGACCGTGACCGCGACACAAACCGACGGGGCGAACAATACGAGCGTGTTTGCTGTCAACGTCCAGGTCGCGCCGCCGCCTACCAGCACGCCCACGGAGACGCCGACCGAGACCCCGACCGCGACCGAAACCCCGACGGACACGGAAACGCCCACGGCAACCGAGACCCCGACCGAGACGCCAACCCCGAGCGTGACCGAGACGCCAATTCCGACTGCGACCGAGACGGAGACCGCCACTGTTACGGAGACCGCGACCGAAACGCCGACCGAGACTCCGACGCCAACCGCAACCGAAACCGCGACGGTGACGGTGACTCCCACGGTGACGGAGACGCCCACCCTGACCGAGACCCCGACCGAAACACCAACGCCAACCACCACCCCGACCGAAACTGTGACGCCAACGGTCACTGAAACGCCGACTGACACGCCGACGCCGACGGTTACACCGACAGCAACCGACACCCCCGACGTGAGCCCAACCGAGACGACGACTGCGACGGTTACCGAGACCGCCACCGTCACGGAGACCCCAACTGAGACGGCGACCCCGACTGAGACGGCGACGCCGACCGTGACGGAGACGCCGACGGAGACCCCGACCGAGACGCCAACCGCGACCCCGACGGAGACGGCGACTCAAACCGACACTCCGACCGTCACGGCGACCCCGACGGAGACAGCGACACCGACCGTGACGGACACACCGACGGAGACCCCGACCGAGACGCCAACCGCGACCCCGACAGAGACGGCGACGCCGACCGACACGCCGACTCACACGCCGACGGCGACTGCGACCGCGACCGATACTGATACGCCAACGGCGACGCCAACGAGCACCGACACGCCGACGGCGACGGCGACGGCGACCGATACGCCCACTGACACTCCGACCAACACCGCCACCGCAACGGCCACCGCGACCGACACCGCCACGGCGACCAGTACCGCAACGACGACCGCAACCCGGACCGCTACGTCCACCGACACCCCGACCAACACGCCGACGCCGACCGCGACCCCAACACCATCGGCGGCGGCCTATGTCGTGACCAACACCAACGACAGCGGGGCGGGATCACTGCGCAACGCGATGACGCTCGCCAATAGCGACGGCGTTGCTAGCGCGATCACGTTTGAGCCGGGCTTGACGGGTCAGACGATTGCTCTGGCAACCGCACTGCCGGCCTTGAGCGAAGCACAGACGACGATCAACGGAGACATCAACGGTGATCTGCAGCCCGATATCCGGGTCGCCGGCACGATGGCCTTCACCGGATTCGTTATCCAAGCCGATCTCGTCGAGCTGCGCGGCTTGGCGATCACCTCGATGTCCGTCGGCATCCAACTGACCTCCACAGCGCACAACGCGGTCATCGCCAACGACTACGTCGGCTTGGCGCTCAATGGCGTGACGGCAGCAGGCAACAACGGGACGGGCATCGTGGTGGGTGGCTCCGGCCATTTGATCGATCACAACGTCATCAGCGCCAACGCCGTCCACGGCATTCTCGAAGTCAGTACGGCGAGCGGCGTCACCATCACCGGCAACGTAATCGGCGCCACGGCCGATCGCTCAACTGCACGCGGTAATACCGGCACTGGTATCTTCCTACTCGGGCGCGCGACCATCGGCGGCACCGCTGCGGGCGCCGGCAACTTCATCATCGCCAACGGCGGCAGCGGCGTCTTCCTGCAAGCGATCAGTGGCTCGGTGCACGACATCTCCATCCTCGGCAACCAGATCGGCGACGTCGCACTTGGTGGCAACGGGATCGATGGCATCAGCATCAACCCGGCCACCAATGTGACCATTGGTGGGCTGGCGGGCGGTGCGCCCAATACTATTGCCAACAACGCGGGGATTGGCGTCGGCATCTTCGGTCCCAGCAGCACCGGCATCGCGGTGCGTGCCAATAGCATCGCCAACGACACCGGCGTAGGCATTCGTCGCAGCAGCGGTGCGGAAACGATCATCGCGCCGCCCGTGCTGAGCAAGGGCGGAACTCTGCTGACGGGTACGGGTGTGGCGAACGCCGCCGTTGATGTGTTCCGCACCGACACCCCGCCCGACGGCAGCGGAGCTGGCGAAGGGGAAACGTACCTGGGTACCACCACTGCCAACGGTGCCGGCGCCTTCTCATTCTCGCTGGCTGGCCAGCCCGCTGGTGTGTTCACGGCGACGCAGACGGACGCCGGTAACAACACCAGTGAGTTCGCGGTGAACATCACGGTGCCATGAGCGCAAGCGTCCTGATGAGCGAAGGCAACCGCATGACCGGCATGGGGGCAGAGCGAAGATGACATGCAGGCGGAGATACTGGGCGGTGACGCTCCTGGTGATCGGGATGTCGCTGTCTCTCGTCGCGCCGGTGTCGGCCAATCAGCGCTCGCAGGCGCTGTATGCGAAGGGGCTGGTGCCGTTCCACAATGGCAAATGGGACGACGCCTACCAGTTGTTCGATGAGGCAGTGAAGGCCGACCCGAGCGATGCGCTGGCGCTGTACTATCGCGGGCTGACGGCGGCGCGCCGCGGTCAGCCTACGCTGGCGATCCCCGATATGGAGCAAGCCGCGAAGCTGCGCCCGCGCTTGGCTCACCTCGCGCTCGATCTCGGCATTACCTACTTCGACGCCGGCCAATTCGCCGAGGCCAAGACCTGGCTCGATCAGGCCTACTCTACCGCCGATGATCGCCTGCGCGCGGCGTTCTTCCTCGGCATGACGTGCTATCGCCTGCGCGAGTTCGATAAGGCCAATGCGTATTTTGCCGAAGCCGAAAAGGATCCGGAGCTGCGAGCCAATGCGCACTACTATACCGGGCTGGTCGCCTTGCAACAGGGGCAGACGGCTGAAGGCCGCAAGCAGATGGAGCAGGCCGCGCAAGGCCGCGCCGAGAGCGAGACCGCCAAGTCCGCGCAGCAATTTTTGTCCGGCGGCAATGTCCGGCAACCGCCGGCGCCCGGGGCGCAAGCAGCGCGACCGTGGTCGGTCTACGCCGACATGCGCTTGGAGTACGACAGTAACGTCAACCTCGGTCCCAACAACTCCCCGGTGTCGGGCTCCAACACGGGCAAGTCGGATGGCGATGTGGCGCTCGGCTTTGGCGGCGCCTACAACCTCCTCGACATCGATGTCGCACGCATCACGGCATCGTACGACTTCTACCAGAGCCTCTTTTTCACCGACAGCCACTTCAACCTCGAAGCCCACCAACTGCGTCTGCAGGGCACGGCGCTGGCGGGTCCGGTGCAGCTTGGGTTGGCGGGAACGTATGGGTACTACCTACTCGGTGACCAGACGTTCTATCAGGAAGGGGTGGTGACGCCGTGGGTGACGATCCCCGAAGGCGATAGCTTGAGTACGCAGATCTACTACGCCTTCCGCGGCCGCAACTTCATCCTCGGTACATACAATCCATCCCGCGATGGAACCAATGACGCCTTCGGCATCCGCCAATACGCCCTGCTCGGCGCCCCGGACCGCATCCTCAGCGTCGGCTACCAGTTCGACAAGGAATTCGTCGAGGCGGCGTTCCTCGCGGATCGAGATTCGGCCGGCAACATCATCCCCGGAGTCCGCCACCGGAATTCGTTTCAGTACGATGGCAATCAATTTGATGTCAGCGTGGAACTCCCGCTGGCCGATGTGGCGACGGCGCGGTTCGCCTACCTGCTGCGGTTGGAGAACTACCAGTTTCCCGACCAGTTTGCGGTTCCCGCCTATGCCTTTCGCCGTCACGATGTTGAGAATCAAATCTTCGCGTCGGTCTTCCGCGACATGACGGACTATCTGCAGCTCGGCTTGACCTACATCGGAACATTCAATCAATCGAACATCAGCGACCCGTACCAGTATAACCGGAACGTCGTGTCGCTCGGCGCGCGGTTCCACTACTAACGGCGGGTGAAGGAAACGATGAGACGCGCGAACAGAATCTCGATTGGCCTGCTGCTGAGTGTGGTGCTGGTCGCCGTGCAGGTGCGGGTGACTGCAGCGCAAGGCGCCGGAGGTCATGAGGTCGCGACGGTTGCTGCCGTGGTCGGCGGTGCCGAGTTGCAGCGTGCGGGTGCCGGGGACTGGCAGCTCATGGTGGTGGGGAGCAGCCTGTTCACCGGCGACCATGTCCGCACCCGCGCCACCAGCCGAGTGAAGCTGGTGTTCCAAGACGATTCGGTCGTCGATGTCGGCCCCGCCACCGAGATGGTGATCGACAAAGAAGACTTCAATCAAAGCACGCGACACTATCGGTCAGCGCTCAAACTCGTGACCGGCAAGATCCGCGCGCTGGTGAGCGAGTACTACGGCGCACCGAACTCCCGCTACGAAGTCGAGACGCCAACCGCGGTCGCCGGCGTGCGCGGCACCGAGTTCATCGTGATGTACGATCCGAAGGCGGACTACACCGACGTCGTCGTGCTCGAGAACGAAGTCGTCGTCGAGGGCACCCTGGGTGTTGTTGGCGGCACCGTTCGCGTCGGCCCGCAAATGGCGAGCCGCGTACAGAAGGGACGCTTCCCCTCCGCTCCACGAAAGATCGATGCCGCGTTGCTTCAGCAATACCTCGAAGGACTCGACATCGTTGGCACCGGCGGTCACGACAGTCTCGGCAGCGCCCACGCCGCGGTGAAGGGGCAACTACTGTCGCCGACCGACAGCGCGAGCCAAGTCGGGAAGGTGGCACGCACGGCACGAACCGC
>JBGOUW010000653.1:0-2654 GCA_041477755.1 Binatia bacterium | reverse complement strand
TGATGCGGTTGTTGCGCTCGGACCCGACGGCAACGTGCAGATTCTCGCCACGGCGCTTGATCTGCAGCCGAACGGACCGTGGGCATTGGAAGGGCTCCACGTGAGCGGGAATTCAGTGGCGTTCACGACTGGTTGGCCGGGGCGGGTCTTGTATAGGTACCAACTTGGAGACGCGACGCCGCAGCCGCTCGACGTGAGCGTGTTCGACCCCATGTCGGTGTGGGGGCCTTCAATTGTCGATCTCACCCCGAAGGGGCGCATGCTCATCGCTTCGAACGGGAATTACCTTTTGGGCGACGGGGATCGGGTCCGTCTCCTCTCATCATCTACTGATCTGAGCGCGGGCGCTCCGCTCGCCATCAACGACCGCGGCAACATCCTCCTTCGGAACTCGGCGCCGCTGAACAGTTCGCGCCAAGTTTTGCAACTGACCGGGCCGCCGCCGCAGGCACGATGTTTCGCATCGACCCCGCGGCCCACTCGCACACGCACGGCGACGCCGACAGAGACCCCAACGCCGACCGTGACACCAACTCCACCCGACACGCCGACACCCCGGCAAACTCCTTGTCTTGCGGATTGCGGGTCTCTGGTAGTTGACGATGCGACCGGTTGGCCTGGCGGTCACGTGACCGTTGCGGTGAGGTTGCGCACCTATGGCCACGACGTGACCAGCATTCAGAACCGCCTCGCGTTCGGTCCGTCTGTAAGCCTCTCACCCGAAGATTGCCGGGCCAACGAGGCGATCGATACCGGCTCGACCTTTGACTTCGAACCGCCGCAGTGCGAGCCGGGCTTCGATTGCGATCGAGTCCGCGCGTTTTCGTTGCCGAACAACAGCGATCTGATTCCGGACGGGGCGACGCTGTACACCTGCACCGTGGCGATTGCCGATACCGCCAGCCTCGGAACTCATCGAGTGACGGCATCCGTCGTCATTGCTACCGACTCGATTGGGCAGCCCGCGAACGTCACCGGCAGCAGTGGCCGGATCATTGTCGCGCCGCCCCCTCCGCCCACGGCTACACCAACCGCTACTCCGACCGCGACCCCGCTCCGGCCCGCGCTTCTGCAAGTAAGCTCGGCGGTCGGTGCGCCCGGCGATCGCGTCGCCTTCTCCGTCACGCTCCGCACCGGCAGTGTCGACGTAGTTGGGACGCAAAACGAAATCCACTTCCCGCCCGGATCCGGCATCGCCCCGGTGGGTTGCCGGGCGAATCCGGACATCGAGAAGAACGGCTCGGGGTTCGCGCTGGGACCAAACGGCTGCACCCGCGGAGTCGACTGCCAGTGGCTCCGTGCGATTGTCTACGGAATCAATGTCGACCCCATTCTCGATGGCTCGACACTCTACACGTGCACTGCCCAGATCGCGGTGGCGGCGCAGCCCGGTGTGTATCCGCTGCTCATCTCTGGTGTCGTTGCTGCGGATGTAAACGGGCAGAGGGTTCCGGCGTTGGGCTCGAATGGTCAGATTGTTGTGAGCCCCGCAACAACGTCCGCGGGAGCCGTTGTGGTGAGCAGTTCCGCCGGTGGTCGATCGAGCGGATGCGCCATCACGTCGGCCACCGATGGCGGCTGGATGCTCATGCTGCCGCCAACACTCTGGTTGCGGCGCCGCCAGCAGCGGAAGCGGTTGCAATAGCCCATGGCAGTCAGCGGGCGGCCGCGGTTTGCAACCACGCGATCGTGCGCGCAACGCCGTCGTCGAATGAGATCGCGGGGGTGAAGCCGAGCCGATCCTTGGCGCGCTGCATCGAGAACCCTTGGCGCGTGCCAAGCAGCTCGACCGCGGTGCGCGTCAGCGGCGGTCGTCGCGATTGACGCCGGGCGTGAGCCAACCATTCCATCGCCGCGCCGATGGCGTAGGCGACGCGGCGCGGCAGCGAGTACTTCGGCATCGGCAAATCGAGGCCGCGGCACAGCGCCGCGAAGTAGTCGCGCCAGGTGTGGCCGTCATCGTCGAGGCTGTGGAACACCGTACCGACCGCGGCGGGATGATCGAGCGCGAGCAGAATCAGCGTGACGACGTTGTCGACGTAGACGAGGCCGGCGTTGACGTGGCCGCCGCGGATCATCGGCGCGCCGCTGCGAATCGCGGCGACGATCTCGACGCCGAAGGTCTGCGAGCGCGGGCCGTAGATGCTGCCCGGCCGGATCACGCTGACCGGCAAGCCGGCTTGCTGCGCAGCCCATACATGCCGCTCGCCGGCAATCTTCGTCGAGTTGTAGGCAAAGCCGCGGTCGCGATACGGCGTCGTCTCATCGAGCCCGTCGCGATCGGGATAGCCGTAGACATCGACGGTGCTGAGGTGAACAAAGCGGTCGAGTCTCGCGCTGCGACACGCGTCGAGCAGGCGCGCTACGCCGCGATCGTTGGTCTCGCGAAAGTCTTCCCACATGCCCCAATCGGAGGCGAGCGCGGCGCAATGAATCACGGCGCGACAGCCGTGGACGGCATCGGCGAGCCGGGTGCGCGCACTGAGATCGCCGGCAATGCAGTCCGCCCCGCGCTCGACGAGCCAGCGTGCGGCGTCAGGCCGCCGCACCAGCAGCCGCACGCGCTCGCCACGTGAAAGCAGCGCTTCGGCGAGGTGGCTGCCAAGGAATCCGGTCGCGCCGGTCACCAGAATCATCGCGGCTCAATAGCACAG
>JBGOUW010000640.1:0-2714 GCA_041477755.1 Binatia bacterium | reverse complement strand
CCATGATGCCCGGGCCGCGCGAATCCTGTCGACGGGCGTACCGCCACAACCGACACCACCGCCATCACGACCGCGATCACCGCTAACCTCGGCGAGCCGTTTTGCGCCATGCATCAATCGACGAGTGCGATGCGAAGATATTCATGAACTGGGGACACTTCGTTGGCCGCCCACACCGGCGCGGAATTCACGAACTTGTAACCTGGCGTTTACGGTCCTGTCGTCTGCCGATACTAAAAGTGTCCATGGAAGATCGAATCAGCGATTCGAGCGAGAGATGGGAAGCTCGAATCACAGATTCGAGAGAGAGAGGCGACCGCAACCCGGGCGCGAGTCCGGCGAAAGAAACGGGAGGCACGCTATGATGCCACGAACAATCGTCGCATTGGTTCGCGCCGTGATCATCGGTGCAGTGATGGTCGGTGCCGTGATGCTGCCGGCACGGATGAGTCAGGCCAAAGATCTCGGCGACATTCTGTTGAAAAAGGGACTGATCACCGAGGAAGAGCTGAAACAGGCGCGCGAAGAGGACAAGCAGAAATCGGCGGCTGAGGAGTCCCGCCGCGACGCAATCGTCGCGAAGCTGCCGAAGTGGCTCGACACGATCACGCCGTTCGGCGATCTGCGCACGCGCTACGAAGGGTTCTACGAGAACGAGCTGAATGCGCGCAACCGGTTCCGCCTGCGCGCCCGCATCGGTCTGAGCGTCAACCCTAGCGATGAAGCCGGCGCCACCTTCCGGCTCGCCAGTGGAAACTCGAACGATCCGATTTCCACCAATCAAGACTACACCAAGACTTTCACTCCCAACTCGATCAACCTCGATTGGGCGTACCTGACCGTGAAGCCTGGCAAGACGGTCGGCATCGACCCGGGCCTGTTCACGATCATCGCGGGCAAGTTTGGCGCCAGCAGCGCCGTCTATCGCGTCTCGGAGATCGTGTGGGACGACGATTTGGCACCCGAGGGCGCAGCGGAAACGGTGAACCTGGTCGAACAGCGCGAAGGCTTCTTGCGCGGACTCAAGCTCAACACCATGCAGTGGGTGGTCGACGAGGTCGCCAACGCCGGCGATCCGTGGATGTTCGGTGGGCAAGTGGTTGCCGACACCGCGTTCAGTGACACGACCAAATGGACGCTCTCACTCGCCGACTACAACTACCAAGATCTCAACGAGGTGGCGACTAGGTACTTGAGCGCATTCACCGGCAAGGCCCCCTACACCTCCAACTCGGCGAACCAAAACACCTCGCTGGCGAACAGCAACTCGGTGACGTTGTCGCCCAAGGACGCTAACGGCAATCAGAAGGTCACCGGCTTCTTGAGCGGATTCAACCTCATCAACTTCAACAGCGAGCTGAACTTCGCCGACCCGTTCCGCCTCGGCCTGCCGGCCGGCGTGTTCGGGGACGTGGTGTACAACACGCAGGCGGACAGTAAGAACACCGGCTTCACCATCGGTGCCGGTATCGGCAAGGCCGGCAAGGATTGGTACCACGACGGCTTGAAGAACCCGGGCGACTGGGGCGTGTCGTATGACTACGCATGGATCGAGAAGGACGCCGTGCTGTCGCTCTTCAACTACAGCGACTTTGACTATATCCGAAACTACAACTCGGCCGCGACGCAAAAGGGCGGCAGCAACGTCGTGGCGCACATCCTACGCGGCGACTACCTGCTGTTCCCGAATTTCCAACTGACCGCGAAAGTCCACTTCATCAACGCCCTCGACCGTGAGGACGCCACGACCACCGTCGGGCAACCGCTGTCGCGCTCGGGGAACTCGACGCTGATCCGCACCCAGCTCGATGCGACGTTGAAGTTCTAACGGCCTGAGAAAGGAAGGGTCACATGAAGATAGGTATCTGGAACTCCGCACTCGCCACCATTTGCCTCGGCGTGCTCGCCGGAACCGCGCACGCGCAACTGCAGCTCAATGGCGCCGGGGCGACGTTTCCGTACCCGATGTACTCGAAATGGTTCAACCTCTACACGCAGGTCGATCCATCCGTCCGCTTCAACTACCAGTCGATCGGCAGCGGCGGCGGGATCAAACAGATCACGGAGCAGACCGTCGATTTCGGCGCCACCGATGGACCGATGAGCGACGAGCAGTTGCGCGCCGCGCCCGGCCATATCATGCACTTCCCGACCGTGATGGGTGCCGATGTGCTCACGTACAACGTCGAGGGCCTCAGTTCGGGTCTGAAGCTGACACCCAATGTGATCGCCGGGATTTTCCTCGGCAAGATCACCAAATGGAACGATGCGGCAATCGCGGCCCCCAACCCCGGCGCTAACCTGCCGCCGCGGGACATTATTGTGGTCCATCGCTCCGACGGCAGCGGCACCAGCTACATCTTCACAGACTACCTGAGTAAGATCAGCGCTGAGTGGAACAACAAGGTCGGCAAAGCGACGTCAGTGAACTGGCCCGTCGGCTTGGGCGGCAAAGGCAACGAAGGTGTCACCGGCTTGGTCAAGCAGACACCATTCTCCATCGGCTACGTCGAATTGATCTATGCGACGTCAAACGAGCTACCATACGCTGACGTGCAAAACGCCGCGGGCGTTTTCGTCACACCCTCGCTCGAATCGGTAACCGCCGCCGCCGCGGCCCTGGCGCAGAACATGCCCGATGACTTCCGCGTCTCGATCACCAACGCTCCTGGTCCCGACGCCTATCCGATCTCCAGCCTGACCTGGCTGCTGGT
>JBGOUW010000656.1:0-2643 GCA_041477755.1 Binatia bacterium | reverse complement strand
TAGTGCGCCCAGGCTTGCCGCCAACTGTTCTCGATTAAACTAGCTGGTGCGCCGTCGCTGCTGCGCTTGGCGAGTTGGGCGAGCGCTTCGCGCAGCTCGATTGCCTGCCCAGTTGCCCACGCGCGGGGGCCGAAGAAGCCGGCTTCGCGTGCCTTGTCGTAGGGCGCCGGCCAATGCTTGGGCATCGACAGACTGTACTCTTCCAATTCGAATACCGGCTGCGGATGTCCTGCGGTCACCAGCGCGTGATCGATCGCGAGATGACACGACACGCACTTCTCAGCGCGCTTCACCAGATCGAGCATGTCGTACATGCCGTTCTCGATCGACTTGGCGTGGCTCCAGTTGGCTTCCTTTGGTTTGGCGTGCGGTTCCAGCCACTTCTCCGCGGCGCCGTGACAGCTCTCGCAGCCGACCCCATCGGCGACGTCGAACTTCGGGCCACGTTGCGCGGCGGGTACATTGTCGGCGTGACAGGTGAGGCACTTGTCGCTCTTCTCTGCGCTGTCGATCTTCATGGCCTTGGCCATCTTGCCGGGCGAGAACCCAGCCTTGAGCCGTTCGTTGGAGAGATTAGTGAACGCCTTCGCGTGATGATCCTTGGCCGACCAGATGGTGGACGTGTTGTCGGCGTCGCCCTGCTTCTGCCCTGGCTGCGCCGCACCGTGGCAGTTGCTCGCGCTGCACGAACCGACGCCCGTGTACTTGTTGGTGTCGGCCGCACGCACACTCGGCGCGGTGAGCACGATGGCCAGTGCTACAGTCTCCCACGAACGACGCATCATGCTCGGCCTCCTTGGCAGATCCTGCAAATCAGGTGTGCGAATCAGGTTGACGCGGCCTCTCGTACCATATTAGTGCTGGACGCGGCGAGAGGGGGCAGAGTGCTGCGTGTTAATTGATGCGAGTCACAAGAAGTGGCTCGGCGCGAGTGTCGGTCTGGCGGTCGTGGCGGGCATCGCGTACGTGCCCTATACTCGCTGGTCACTGAATGGGCCGAGTGGCGGTAGCTGGTCTGGTCTCGCATATGGCGTCGCCGGAACCGGCTTGCTGGTCTATGCGGCGCTGCTTGGTGCGCGCAAGAAAGTTCCAACCTGGCGAGTCGGGCGCGCGCAAACCTGGCTCAAGGGACACATTTGGCTGGGACTGCTGAGTGCCGTGCTGATCCTGCTGCACGGGCGCTTCGCGCTTGGCGGCGCACTCACCACCGTGATGATGCTGTTGCTCGGCACCATCGTCGCGAGCGGCATCTTCGGCGTGGTGCTGCAACAGATCCTGCCACGCACGATGACCTCGCAGGCCCCGCTCGAAACCATCTTCGAACAGATCGATCACGTCTCCACGCAACTTCGTGCCGAGGCGGACCACTTGATGGCGATCGCGTGCGGCGAGGAGGCCCGGGAACGCAAGCACGCACCCGAGCCGGCGATCGAGGGCAGCGACCGGCTGAAGGAGTTGTATCACCGCGACGTGCGGCCGTTACTCGGAAAGGAGCCGGCACAGCGCCGGGCGTGGGTAAGCGCGAAGCAGCGCGCGGCGCTGTTTACGCAGTGGCGCACGCTCTTGCCGGCGGCGGCGCACGACATCGTCGGTGAATTGGAAGCGCTCTGTGAAGAACATCGTCAACTCGAGGTCCAGCGACGCTTGCACCATTGGCTGCACGGCTGGTTGTTCGTCCACGTGCCGCTATCGATGGCACTGCTCGTGCTCACGCTGGCGCACGCCGTGATCGCGCTGAGGTATTAGTCGTGACCCGTACTCGTGGCTCGTGCTGGGCTGCCTACTGCCTACTGCCCACTGCCTACTAGTTCGCCATGGCACGGCCGCGCACAACCAAGGATCTCGCCAAGCGCATCGAGCTGGACTACTACCGCCGGCCCGATCGGTGGCGGCGCTGGCGGCGCAATGCGGCGCTGGGCGCTGCCGCCCTCGCCGCACTGTGGCTGGTGATTGCGGGGCTGCGGGGCGATCAGCGGATGTACAACAGTGGCCCGTTGTCGGTGCGCCACGCCGTATTCGGCGCTCAGTGCGAGGCGTGTCATGTGAAGCCGGAGGGGAGCCGTTTCTTCCTGCGCACCACTGACAAGGCTTGTCTCGCGTGTCATGACGGACCAACGCACCACGACAGCCAGGTCTTCACGCCCGAATGCGTCAGCTGTCACGTCGAGCATAAGGGCCACGTCGTGCTCGCCGACTTGAGCGATCAGCATTGCACGCGTTGTCACGACGACCTCACGGTGAAACAAGGTAGTCTGCAGATCGAGGCGCGGGTGAGTAACTTCGGGGTGGTTCACCCCGAGTTCGCGATCCTTCGCAGTGGGGCGCGAGACAGTGCGCAGGTGAAGCTCAATCACGAAGTGCATCTGAAGGCGGGGCTGCGCGGTCCCAACGGGCCGGTGCAGATGGTGTGCGGCGACTGTCATCGGGCCGGTAGCGCGCGCGCCGCGTGGCCATACGGCCAACCGGGCGCATCGACCAGCGCGCCAGTGCCCTACGTACGTGGGGCATACATGAATCGCATCGTCTACGCCGATCAGTGTGTCGGGTGCCACCCGCTTGGATTCGATGCGCGGACAACGCAAACGGTGCCGCATGACAAACCCGAGGTCGTTCGCGCGTTCCTGCGGCTCTTCTATCTCGACT
>JBGOUW010000484.1:0-3845 GCA_041477755.1 Binatia bacterium | reverse complement strand
GGCCAGTCTCCTCAAAGATGTCGCCGGCACGGGCAGCCAAAGCCAACTCGACTCGCTCTTCGTCCTCTTCGGAAAGTCCTGCGGGCGGGAACAGATCGACGTGCGCATCTTCGTCTTCAAACTGGCTCGTGCTTATTTCCACCCTCGCCTCCGGGCACAAGGCCTTGGCGTAGAGCCCGAGTTCCGTCAGCTTCGCGTCCAACAGCGCCCGGCGGTTGTTCGCGCTACGATGCAGATCCATCGCCGCTTCTCCTTTCGACAGCCGACACGAACACCGCCGCTCGCCGTACCCATCGTGTCGCGATTTTGCGGCTCACTCCGGCGCCGTAGTCGGCGATGTGGCGAATGCGCAGACCCGAAGACAGATAGTCGCGAAAGGTGCTCGGGTACTCCTTTTGTCTTCGAATCAGTTCGGTGGTGAAGGTCGCCTGTAAGCCCGGATGGCTCCACTCGGACCGGCCGAGTCCGGCTAGCGCCAGCGCCACATGGGTCGCTTGAAACATCGCGTAGTAGGCGCGGCTGGCGGCCGAGTTGACTAGGTTCTCCTGCAGGCAAAGTTCCGCAGCTCGCAGCGATTCGCGTGCTCGCTCGACGTCCATACCGGTAGCCTATTGCCGGCTGCGGTATCATGTCAACGAGCAGTGGCACACCGTCCTGACAACACAGGCCACTCCCTCGACGACCTAGCCAGAATGCGGCATCACCTCGCCCGCGAACCATTGCATGCGTTCGAGTAGCTCTTCGAGGCTGCGATTGGCGAGACCGATGTGGAACGACGTCGCCCCGGCTTCGCGCCACGCCTCGATCGCGCGGCAAGCGCTGTCGACTGTTTCCGTCACCGCGATCGTCAACGGCGCTACGAACTCGATCGCTGTGGTGCGCGCCGCCTTGGCGGCAACGTCACGCGCGTACGCCACCGACTTCGCGAATTCGTTGGGACCCAGTTGCCACGGAATCCAGCCATCGGCATAGCGCGCCGCGCGACGGACCACGGCTGGTGCATTGCCGCCGACCCAGATTGGCGGACGTGGGCGTTGCGTTGGGCGGGGCGCGACGATGACGTCGGCAAAGCTCAGCGTCGCGCCTTTGAACTGTGCCACGTCCTGCTCCCAGGCCGCGGCGATCGCTTGCAGATACTCGTCGGAGATCTTGCCGCGCTGCTCGTACGGCGCGCCGAGAATCTTGAATTCCGGCTTCAAGTGTCCGCTGCCGACGCCGAGGATCACGCGGCCGTTCGATAGATGATCGAGCGTACCGAACGCCTTGGCCACAATGAGTGGATGGCGATACGGCAGCACGACAACATGCGACAACAGGCGCACGCGCGTGGTGACGCCGGCAAGAAACGCCAGCGTGACGGCGGCGTCGTACCACGGCGCACCCATCGCATCGGCGCGCGAGCGCGGGACGAGGACGTGATCCGAGCACGAGATGTGCGCGAAGCCGAGGCGGTCAGCCGCTTGCGCGATGCGCACGAGTTCTTTGCCGCCCGCCGCTGCTTCCCACGGCTGTGCGCGCACCGGGACTTGTTGCACGATTGGAAGGCCGAGACCGAATGGGATTGCCACGATCACCTCCTCAACTTCATTCCCTCGTCTTCGCGTGCTTCGTGGTGAGGATTTTGGCTCGTCAGGATTGACTCTCAAAGCGAACACTTGTTAACGTCCGCGTCTCGACCGAGTCAAGGGCACCTATGCAAACCACCGGCGGCAATCTCGACGGCTTTCGGATACTCGACCTGACCAGTGAGCCGGGCTTCCTCGCCGGCAAGCTGTTGGGCGAGCTGGGTGCGGACGTGATCAAGATCGAAGCGCCGGGCGGCGACGCCGCGCGGCGACGCGGGCCGTTCGTTGGCGGCCGCGACGATGCCGAGCGTTCCGTGCTTTGGCTCGCGCTCAACACCAGCAAGCGCGGCATCACGCTCGACCTCGATCGCGCGCGCGGTCGCGATATTTTTCTCGCGCTGTGCGAGCAGGCCGACGCGGTGATCGAGTCGGCTGGTCCCTCCGACCCGACCTCGCTCGCAGCCCGCGGCCTCGGATACGAGACGCTGCGCGCGCGGAATCCGCGGCTGGTCGTGTGCAGCATCAGCCCGTTCGGGCAGAGCGGCCCGTACAGCGCGTATCGCGGCTCCGATCTGATCGCAGTGGCCACCGGCGGCAACATGTATCCCACCGGCAATCCCGAGCGCGCGCCGGTGCGCTGCTCGCTGCCGGTGTCGTACTACCATGGCGGTATCGAAGCCGCGGTCGGCGTGGCGTTCGCGCTCTACGGACGCGAGCTGAGCGGCGAAGGGCAATTCGTCGACGTGTCGCTGCAAGAGGTGATGTTGATCCCGAACATGACCAGCCCGACGCAGTTTCCCCTCACCGGCTTCAAGGGCGGCCGCGTCGGCGGCGGCTTTCGCGGTAACAAGGCCTTCTTCCGCGAGCTGTGGCCGTGCCAGGACGGCTATGTGTCGTTCGCGCTGCGCGGCGGCCCGGCGCGCATTCCGGGCATCATCGCGTTGGTGAAGTACATGGATGAGTGCGGCATGGCGCCGGCCGCGCTCACGGACCACGATTGGACGAAGTACAACCACAACCTCATCACGCAAGCAGAAGTCGACGAAATTGAAACGGCGCTTGCCGCGTTCTTCCGCTCCAAAACGATGCGCGTGCTGTTCGAGGCCGCGTGCGAACGCAACCTCATGCTGGCGCCCGCCTACACCGCGCGCGAGATCGCTGCGTCGCGCCAGCTCGCGGCGCGCGAATTCTTCGTCGACCTCGACCATCCCGAACTCGGCACAGCGATCAAATTTCCGGGCCCGTTTGCGAAATCCAATTTCACGCCGATCGGAATTCGCCGCCGCGCGCCGCGACTGGGCGAGCACAACGCCGAGATCTACGGTACGCTCGGTCTCGATGTGGCGACGCTCGCAACCGAGCGGGTGATTTGACAACGCAGCGAGTCATCCGATGGCGCAGCTATTTGCCGGCTTGAAGGTCTTGGAGTTCGGTGGCGGCGCGGCCGGGCCGTTCGGCACGCGCTACTTCGCCGATCACGGCGCGACGGTCGTGCGCGTCGAGTCGCGCCAGCGCCCAGACTTCATTCGCTTGCTGCGTTACACGCCGGGTGATCCCGCCGGCCTCGACGGCAGCCACATGTTCGCGATGGTGAACGTCAACAAGTACGGCATCGCGCTCAACATGAGTCACGCGAAGGGCCCGGAGATCGCAGGCCGGTTGGTGCAGTGGGCCGATGTCGTGGCGGAGAATTTTGCGCCCAAGGCGATGGCGAAGTGGGGCCTCGACTACGAGTCGCTGCGCAAGCTCAATCCCGACCTCGTCATGATCAGCACGTGTCTGAACGGGCAGACCGGTCCCGACCGCAACTATCCCGGCTTTGGCGGTCAAGGCTCGGCGATTTCGGGCTTCAATCATCTCACCGGTTGGCCTGACCTCGAGCCGCTCGGTCCGTACGGAACCATCACCGACTCGCTGTCACCACGCTTCGTGGCCTTGCTGGTGGCGGCGGCGCTGGTGCACCGCAAGCGCACGGGACAAGGGCAGTATATCGACCTCGCGCAAGTCGAAGGTGGCGTGGTGTGCTTGAGCGAGAACATCGTCACTTACACGGCGACCGGCGAAATGTTGGAGCGGATCGGCAATCGCTCGCGGCATGCCGCACCGCACGGCGCATTTCGCTGCGCCGCGAAAGGCGATGACGACGATCGCTGGGTGGCGATTGCGATCCACAGCGACGACGACTGGCAGAAGTTCCGTCGCGCGCTCGACGATCCGCCCTGGGCGGCCGATGCGCGGTTGGCGACGGTGGCTGGCCGGCTCGCGCATGTCGACGAGCTG
>JBGOUW010000441.1:0-4305 GCA_041477755.1 Binatia bacterium | reverse complement strand
GTGTCGGGGTCGGCGTGACGGTGGACGTTTCAGTAGCTGAACTCGACGCAATCGGCGACGCGGTCGGCTCGGGTGTGTTCGTAATGATCGGGGTGGCAGTGAACGTTCGCGTTCGCGACGGCGGGTAGGTAGGTGAGCTGGTCCGGATGGCTCGCGTCGGCGTCGCCTTCGGCGTGTAACGCACCGAGCGCGGCGGCGGCGGGAACGAGCTGGTGATGCTCTTGTCGCCGCCGCAGCCCGCGATCAGCGGAGCGACGATGAGACTCATCGCACTCAACACGGTGGCAGCACGCGTCATCTGGTCAACCTCGCAATGCTCAACGCACCGCGACCCTACACGTCACACCGGTTACGGTATCGAGATTGGTATTGGCCGCATCTTCGACCACACAGCGGAAATCGGCCGCCGTCGGAACACTGGCGCTCTGACAGGCATCGAACCGCACCGAGAACAGCAGCCCCGGCTGGATCGGTGAGCTATCAGGGGAAAACATCACCAGGCGCAGTGCGTAGTCGAGATCGTTGGGTGTAGTGAACGTGTTGTCGGGGAGGTTTGACAGTCGATCCTGCACGGCGGTGTCGCTCGCCATTCCCGGAATGCGCACGAGATCGTCGGGGTAGCGCAGGAACACCGTGATGCCCGCGATATCGACGCCGGCTGGCGGCGTGAAGCTGACGTCGAGGTCAAGCGTGGTCCCCGCCGAGGCGCAGGTGTGAATCAGGCAGTTGGCCGGACAACTATCGCCATCGAGCATGTTGCCATCATCACACGTCTCGCCACGATCGAATTGGACGATGTGGTCGCCGCAGCGTGGTCCAACCGGCGTCGGCGTCACCGTCGGTGACAGCGTTGGTGTCGTACCCCCGGGACAGGTGTTGAGCGCGGCGTTGACCGCGACGACGAGCTCCTCCACCGTGACACTGTCGCTGTGGTCGGCGTCGAAAGACGGGCAGTGATCGAGCGTGATGGTGCCAAGCGCGATGCTCACGCCGACCACTAACTCTTCGACCGTCACCGAGCCGCTTCCATCGCAATCGCCGGTGCACTGCGCCCGCACCGCGCCGGCGCAGGCGATCACGAGTAGTAGGATCGCCGGGCCACTCGACCAACGTGACAGCATGCGCGTCATGGGGTTCATCCTCCTGATCAGTACGAATACGAGAGTCCGAACGTGAACTTCACGCCGGTGGTGTAGCTGTTGGCGACGAAACTGCCCTGGTTCTGCACGACGGTTTCGTCGAGCATGTTCTCGGCGCTCAACTTGGCGGTCAGCGGTGTCCCGAATGGATTGATTTTGGTGATCAATACGAGATCGAGGAAATTGGTTGGCTGTTCGGTGATGTCCGGGAGGCGATTGGCGCCGGCGGCCACGATGTTCGGGCCGACGGTGTTGTACAGCAGGCGGGCGGTGCCCCACGTCGGATGATCGTACTCCAGCGCCGAGTTGACCACGTAGTCGGCTTGGCCTTGCAGCGAGCGGCTGGTGGAGGTTTGCACTTCCGTGCCCTGCTGCGGTCCGACGTTGACGCTGGAGCTGATGTAGGCGACGTTGGTCGACAGGTTCACATTCGCCAAATGGGGCGAGAGGAATCCGAGATTCTTCCGCCCTTCGAACTCGAACCCAACCAGATCGGCGCTGTCGGCATTGCGGAACGAATCCGCTTCGCCGCCGGGCAGCCCGATAACGGTTTGCTCGATCGGATTGCTGAACTGCTTATAGAACACGCTGAGCGACAAGATCTCCGCGGGCGCGAAGAACCATTCCCAGCGCCAGTCATTGCTAGTGATGTTCGCTGTCTGCAGGTTGGGGTTGCCAATCACTGGACGCGCGCCGTTGGGCACCGGAAAAATCGTCGGTGTCAGTTCGCGGAACTCGGGCCGCGACACCGACTGGCTGTAGCCGTAACGGAAGTTCATGTCGTCGCGCGGGCTGTAAATCAGATTGATGCCCGGCAACGGCGATGTGTCGTTGATCTTCGGCGAGACCGGGTTACCGATGAAGTCCGCGGTGTTGAGGGAGATGTACGAGTATTCCACCCGCACGCCGGCGACAAGGCGCAGGCGGTCCGGCACCAGCGGCAGATCGAACATGCCATAGCCACCGATGATCTCCTGACTCGCCTCGAAGGAGTCTTGCTTGCGCGTCCCTTCTTTGAAGCTGTAGTCCCCGGGAATGTTCTGTGGCTGGAGCTGGACTTCCGGCGATGCGCTGGTATCGACGCCTACAGTCGACACGCGATTGTAGAGAAAACGGCGGAGCGTGAAGTTGCGATGGCGATAAGCGTAGGCGGGACCGGCCTTGAACTTGGCCGGTAGCCCCGACCACACGTCCGTATACGGCAACCCGGTCTTGAACGGCACGGTGAAGTCGACCGCGGAATCGGTGAGGTACTCGTCGAGATTGCCGTACAGCCGCACCAACGACTCCGGCCCTTCCCCGGCGGCGACCAACTGCGGCGCCGTCAGTTCGTTCAATGACGTCGGCAAGTTGTAGGTCACGAAACGCGTGTCGGGTTGGTCCTGAGTCGTCTGCGACAGCGCCGAGCGCCAATCGATGTCCACCACCGACCACCGATGGGTGCCGGCGAGTTGGCCGTAGCCGAGTTGCTCTTCGATCTCTTGCAACTGCCACTGATGCAGCGGCTGATCGGGGTTGTTGCGATCGCTCCCCTGGCCATCGAGGGTCTCGTCCTTCGTGTTGCGATCCACCAGCCCTTTGAGCGTCAGCTTGTCGGTGGGCGTCAGCTTGTAGCCCGTCGATAGGACAGCCCCGATGCGAGTCGTGAAGGTGTCGCGATCGAAGCTGAAATTTTCGAGCGGGATGATCGTGATCGGCTCTCCGGGCAAACCCTTGGTGGTGAAGTTCTGCTGGAACTCGCCCGGGTGTCGGTTGTATTCGGTCGAATAAACCGCGCCGAGCGCCGCGCCCACAGGCCCGAAGCTATTGCCGACCGAAGCCGTGAGGCGGTAGTTCGGCGGCGCGGTCATTGGTTCGATGCTCCACACGTTCTCGAAGTTGCTCGCGTACGCGCGTTGCTGCGCCGGTGGCGGCGTGCCGATGCTTTGACTCGGGATCGCGCCGGGTAACGCGCGGTTGCCGGCGCCGAACCCGAGGTAATCGAGCGAACTCCCGTGATAGCTGTTGAACTCTTGAAACACCGCGTTGGTGTTGCCGCCGGTGGAAGCCCCGAGATTGACGGCGAGTTGCTCGGGGAAGTCCTTCAAGCGGATGTCGACCAGACCGCCGGAGAAATCGCCGGGCAGATTGGGCGTGTAGGTTTTGACCACTGACAGTGACTCGATGAATTCGCTCGGGAATAGATCGAGCGGCACCACCCGCTTGTTCGGATCGGTGCTCGGCAGGCGGCTGCCGTTCAGCAGCGCGCTGCTGTAACGCTCCCCCAAGCCGCGGACCACAATGAACTTGTCGTTCTGGACCGTCACCGCCGGGACGCGCTTGACGACTTCGCTGGCGTTCGAGTCGGGCGACTTCGTGATCGTCTGCGCGCCGATGTTGTCACTGACCACCGCTGCGTTCTTGCGCTCGACGAGCTGCGTGACCTCCGACGCCTTGTCGGCTTGGGCGACGACTTCGACCACCTCGACGCCGGCCTGTCCCTCGGGCGCCAGCGCCGCGTCGGCGTGCGTCACGTCGTTGCTCTTCACCACCACGCGCTGTAGCCGCGTGCCCTGATAGAGCGGCGCGAAGATCCGCAGTTCGTAGGTCCCCGTTGGAAGCTTGAGCGTGTACTTGCCGTCGATGTCGGTGCGCACGCGCTTGCCTGTGTCAGTGACCTCGATGCCCGCCTCGATGATTGGATCGCCGGTCGACTTGTCGATCACCTTGCCGGCAACGGTGCCTTGGTCCGGTGCACCCGATTGCGCCGACACTCGTATGCACGGTGCGACCCACACCGTTAGGAGCACGCAGGCGATCTCGGCCGATCTTCGCAACATCATCCTCATCTAAACAGTGCCGCCCCTCGAGATGGGTCGTGACCGCGCCAGCACTTCGGCGCGGCATGCGTGCCGACCACAACACGCGCAACTGAATACGCGGCGTGAGTTACGGCGCGGTTACGCGCCGGTGAACCTTCGGCGATGTCGTTGCGATCACACCCGCACGGGCGAACCCGGCGCGTCACGCAAACATCGCGGCGCCGACACTTGCACGTAACCTGTCGCTGGTAAGGTGCGTACGTTTACACGAACTCAGGACGGCGCAGAGAAGGGAGCCACTGCGATCGCAACGCGAGCGCGCTGTGCGGACAAAGCAGAGATGATGAGGCGAGCGGAGGTGGACG
>JBGOUW010000262.1:0-7045 GCA_041477755.1 Binatia bacterium | reverse complement strand
GTATCGAACAACGTGATCGTCGTCGTCGTGCTCAGCAGCAACCCGCCGTTCGCGTTCACGCTCCCCGTCCCCCGGATCAGCCCCGCCTGCCACGTCATCACGCCGCTCACCGTCAGATCGTCCGACCCCGTCAACGTGCCGCCCGTTTGCATGTACGTCGTCACCGTCTTCGTCGTACCGGTGTCCAGCGTCAGACTCCCGCCCGTCAGCTTCAACATGCTCGACAGCGTCGCGTTGGCCCCCGCCGCGAACGTCACCGCGGCATTGGTCACCAACGTCTGCGCCCCCACGTTGTACGTGCTCCCCGACGTGAACGTGATGGTGCCCCCGGTGAACCCGATGGTGTCGGGGCTGGTCAGCGAGCCGCTCACGGTGTGGTCGCCGCCGGTGAACGCCAACCCCGCCCCCGCCATCACCGTGGTCGTGCCCTGATGCAGCCCGTCGCCCGCCAGTTGCAGCGTGCCGCTGAGCACCGTCAGCGTACCGCTGTCGGTAAAGGACGACGAGAGTACCGTGATGCCGTCGCCGCTGCCCAACTCTTTGGTCACCGTCCCGTGGTTGTTGAACGTCCCCTGGCCCATGTCGGCTGCCGTCTTGATTTGAAAGGTCGCCCCCTGCAGATTGTTGAACGTCGCGTTGCCCCCGATCGAGAACGTCCCCGCCCCCGTCCACGTCGCCACCCCGGCGTTGTTCAACGTACGCGTATCGAACAACGTGATCGTCGTCGTCGTGCTCAGCAGCAACCCGCCGTTCGCGTTCACGCTCCCCGTCCCCCGGATCAGCCCCGCCTGCCACGTCATCACGCCGCTCACCGTCAGATTTGCGCTCCCGGTAAATGTTCCGCCGGTTTGCGTGTACGTGGCAACGGTCGCGTTGGTGCCGCTGAGGTCGAGTGTGCCACTAGCCAGGATGACGTCATCGCCGACGGCAGGAGCACCGGCAGGATTCCAGTTGCCTCCAACAAACCAATCGTCGGAAACCGCACCGGTAAATGTTTTGCTCACCGCGTGAGCCGGGCGAGCGGCAACCGTTGAGGTTACCGCGAGCAGACACACCGTCGCGAACAGGTTCAGCTGTGTACGAGTCGACGACATGGGGACCCTCCTTGCCGACCGCCGTGTTTCGCGACTCCGCAACCGCGCGCCGCTCACGACAGGGAGAAAATGACTCTGACGCGCGGGGCATACACCCAGCGGAGTCGCCGGGTCAACAATCTTTCGTGAAAATCGGGACGCAGCCACAGGCAACGGATTTGTCGCGCTGGCTGTTTCGCTCGCGCGACAGGCACGCTATAGTCCAACGCGTTATTTTTTCGGAGGCCGTTTATCATGATCGATCCCGACAACTCACAACCGGCGAAGCCCGGCAGCGCGGCGGGCGAAGAAGACTTCGCCGCGATGCTCGCCGCCAGTGAAACTCAACAGACACGACGCAAGAAGATCGTCGCCGGTGACGTGGTGCGTGGCCACGTGATCGCCCTATCGGCCAGCAGCGCCTTCGTCGAAATCGGCGGCAAGGGAGAGGCCGTCATCAATCTCGATGAGTTTCGCGATCCCCAGAGCGGTGAAGTGCAGCTCGCCGTCGGTGATCAAGTCGAAGCGACCGTCACCGACGACGGTGGCCAGTCCGGCCAGATCACGCTCAAGCGCACCATCGGTCGCGGCGGTCATGTGTCGGGCGAACTTGAACAGGCGCTCGCCGGCGGAATTCCGGTCGAAGGCATCGTGACCGGCGAGAACAAGGGCGGGTTCGACATCCAGATCGGTACCGTGCGCGCCTTCTGCCCGGGATCACAGATCGATCGCCGTCGCGGCCAGGCGGCTCAGTACATCGGCCAGCGGCTGCGCTTCCGCATCATCAAGATCGAATTTGGCGGACGCAACGTCGTGGTGTCGCGTCGCGTGCTGCTCGACGACGAGGCGGCCGCACAGGCCATCACGACCTGGGAGCGCCTCAAGGTCGACGCGGTCGTCCAAGGCACCGTGACTTCCGTGCGCGACTTCGGTGCGTTCGTGGATGTCGGCGGTGTCGAAGGTCTGGTGCACATCAGCGAACTTGGCCACGGCCGCGCGCGCCATCCGTCCGACGTGCTCACCGTCGGCCAAGTCGTCGAGGTCAAGGTCCTCAAGGTCGAACCCGGTGATGGTGGCGCTCGACCGAAGATCGGCCTCTCGCTGCGCGCTCTGGCGGCTGATCCGTGGGGCGCGGCGCGCGAGCAGTTTGTCGTCGGTGCCACTGTGCGCGGCACGGTGCGTCGCCTGGAGAATTTTGGGGCGTTCGTCGAAATCGCGCCCGGCCTCGATGGGCTGGTGCACGTTTCAAAGATGGCCCTCGATCGCCGCATCGCTCACCCGCGGCAAGTGGTCAACATCGGCGACGAAATCGACGTGACCGTCATGGCGATCGACCCCGAGAAACGCCGCCTCAGTCTGTCGATGGTCGAGCAAGCGCGCAAGGAGCAGGATGCCGGCAAGGTCGAGGCGCGCCAGGAAGAACAAGCCGCGGTCGCGCAAGCCAATGAGCGCAAGACCCTTGGCACGTTCGCCGATCTGCTCGCGGTTTCAAAAAAGAGATAGACGCCCGGGCCAGGCGGGCCTGGTGCGAAGCGCGCCTCGTATCTATTTCTGCGGCTCGTCCTGCGGCTCGAAATTCAAGCTCACCGAGTTCAGACAGTAGCGCAAGCCGGTCGGCGCCGGGCCATCGTCGAACATGTGACCCAGGTGAGACTCACAATTTGCGCAATGAACCTCGGTACGCCGCATGAAGAAGCTGCGGTCGCTTTCGATGCCGATGTTGCCCGGATCGAGCGGCGCAGAAAAACTCGGCCAGCCGGTGCCGGACTCGAATTTGGTCTCCGAGCTGAACAGCGGCGCGTCGCACGCCGTGCAACGGTAGACCCCGCGCGCGTGATGGTCCCAGTACTGACCGCTGAAGGCCCGCTCCGTACCCTTCTTGCGACAGACCGCGTACTGTTCGGGCGTGAGTTCCTGGCGCCACTCGTCTTCCGATTTGCTCACCTTGGCTCCCATTAGTCTTTCGCTCCGTCAGACTTCGAAGCGCCACGCCGCACCATCACGCACGATGCGGCCGGCGGTCGGCGTGGCGAAGTGGGTGCCGAAAACCAACACGGGCCCGTCGGCATAGCGGGTCAGAAACGCGCGGCGCGTCGCGCGCGCCGCGTCGGCATCGACGTCGAAGCTGCTCGGCCACTGCGGTTCCGCGCACTGGACCGGATGGTGCATCAGGTCGCCGGTGATCACCGCCTCCGCGGCGCCTGAGCGAATCCGTACGCTGACGTGACCAGGCGTGTGCCCCGGTGTGGGTTCGAGCCACGTCTCGTCGGTGATGCGATGATCCGACGCTACCAGGTCGGCCAGGCCGGCAGCGAAAATCGGCCGCACCGAGTCGCCGATCACGTCGCCATCAACATTGTCCGTGGCCTGCTTCCAAAACTCCCACTCGGCGCGCACGAACAGGTAGCGCGCCCGCGGAAACGTCGGCACCCACCGGCCGTCGACCAGCATCGTGTTCCACCCAACGTGATCAACGTGGAGATGGGTACAGAGCACCGTGTCGATCGATTCGCGTGGAAAACCGGCCGCCGCCATGTCCTTCAGAAACGGACCCTGGAGATTGGTCCAATGCGGATTGGTGCGCTGCTTATCGTTGCCGATGCAGGTGTCGACGACGATGCGTCGGCCGCACGACTCGATCACGAACGCGTGAACCGACGCGATCAGGCGGCCCGTCTCGTCGATGAAGCGCGGCCGCAACCAGCTCGCGCGCCGGAGCACGCGTTCGGGTGTCGCATCCGGCAAGATGAAAGTCCCCGGCATCGGCACTTCGATTTCAACCACGCGGGTGATGGTCACATCGCCGATCGTCCAACGGTGCATGGATTGGATACTTAGCACGCGGCGCAGCTGAGGCGATACCACGCCGGCCGCTGGGTCACGATGCCGCGGCGCGCGGGTGTCCGTGGCCGTCGAAGCGATCTTGGTACCAATCGGCACGCGCATCGAGCGTCTCGAGCGTCACCTGATGAGCATACTCCATCACTTGACGCCGGCGTTGAAAGCTCATCGGATTCCGTAAGAACATCAGCGAGTCGTTGCAGCTCGGTTCGAACACCACGATTTCGACATCCGGGTGCGCGCGACGACACAGCACCAGCGTGGCCTCGAATCGTTCGCGACTGCTGATGCGGCTGGACTGCTCGCCGATGAATCTCACCCCCATCTCCGAGACGCTCGCAACCGTCTTCGACGACGGCAGCGGCGAGCCATGCTGTTCGGGATCGTTGTCGAACGGTACCAGAGGGTTCACCACCACTACCAACTCGGCGCCATGCTCGATGGCTACGTCGATTGGCGTGTTGCCGGCCGTCGCGCCATCGATGTAGTGGCGGCCATTGATCTCATAGGGCCGGAAAAACGTGGGGACGGCGCACGACGCCGGCACGGCATCGCTGATCGCCACGTGGCGCCAACCCTCGCTGCCGAACACCACGCGCCGACCGCGATCGAGATCGATGGCCGGAACGTAAAACTCACGGGCGAGGCGGGCGAAGTCGTCGGCGATTCCTTCGCGCCGGAAGATCTCCGCCAAGTAGTCGCGCAACGGGGTCAGGGAGAAGAGGCCCGACGGGAGCTGTTCCTGCAAGCGATAGAGAAACTCGGAGAGCGACAGGTCGCGCCAGCTGGGCCCCGGCGTGTACGTCGTCGCGACGACGTCGCGCATCGCCCCCCAGCACGCGCCGAGGAAGCTCCAGCCGTCGAAGCGATAGATGTCGCCGCGTTTGAAGTTGAGGCGGCAGCGCTGATCCTCGGCAATTGCCGCATACAGCTTACCGGCAGGAACCTGGCTCGCCACCATCGCGGCGATGATCGAGCCGGCGCTGACGCCGACGTAGATGTCGAAGAACGTGTTCGCGAACTGGCTGCCGAGGCGTTCATCCAATGCCGCGAGACAGCCGATCTCATACGCGGCCGCCGTGATGCCACCACCGCTGAGCACCAAGGCGGTTTTACGTTTCTTGCGACGGAGCAAACGGAGGGTCATCGTTGCAGGCACCATCACCTGCGTCTCCGCACTGCAGGTTGTATGCCTTCACCTCGGAGGCATCGGCGCGCGAGCAGCGGACCTCCCGCATCCGCCATTGCATCCGATGGAGCGCGCCGAACGGCGCGGGCGTGACGCTGGCGACACAACGCGTCGGCCAACGCTTCATATGGTTCCGCCTGCTCGGGCCGCAGCGGCACTGGTGGGGCACCCGCCATGCGCGATGCTTGGCGGCTCGGTGTGGGTTGGGTGCGGGAGTGCCATTGACGACGAATGGCTCAACCCGCGGCATCCGGTAGTGGTACCGCTTGGGCGGGCGCGCCGGATGCGTCGGACGCGGTCACGAAGGCAAAAACACCGGCGGCGGTAAGCGCGAGGCCGAGCCATTGTTTCAGCGTCGGCACTTCACCCAGCAGCGCGAAGCTCGCGACCAACGACAGCAACGGGATCGACGGCACAACAATCGACGTCGCCCGTGCGAGATCGAGCCGTGTGATTGCTTGATACCACAGCAGGGTGCCTCCGTAGCTCAACACTACGCCTTGCAACGCCAACCACGGCAGTTGCGGCAACAGGATCGAAGCGGCGGGCAGTGCGGATAGTCCGCCGGTCACCAGCCACGCTAGCGCGAGGATCACGCCGCCGTGAATGTAGCGCGCACCGGTCAAGATGGATGGCGGCACACCGATCAGGCCGCGCAGCACGATCAGGTGCGAGGTCTGCCAGCACAGCGGCGTCGCGAGCAAGATCCACACGCCACTGGCTCTGGAGAGCCCGTGCAAACCAACGGCGAGGGCAATGCCCGTGAGCAACACGCCGGTGGCGGCCACGCGACGCGGTGTCGGCCGATGACCGAGCGCGAGCCAGGCCAAGAGCAGCGCATACGCGGGCTCAATTTGCAGACACAGCACTGCATCGATCGCACTGGCTCGACTAGCCCCAAGGAAGAAAAGGAAGTGAGCTCCCGCGGTACCGAGCGCGCCAATGGCGACCAGTCGCGGACCGACCGTCGGTCGCACCAGCCCGCGTAACTCGCCTCGCAGTGCCAACACGATCGCGGCACATACGCCGCCGAACACACTCGTCACCGCAGCGACGAACAATGGCGCAGCGTGGCCCGTGGTCAGCTTCGCCACCGCCGGCACGAACGCCCCGTTGAGCGCGCACAGGGCGGCGAACAGCAGCCCGAGACGTTCTTCCTGGCGGTTCACGCGAACGCCCTTCTCTCGCCGGCGGTGATCATGGTCGCGAGGGTCTACCGGCTCCGCCGTAGGCTCGCAAGGTTCGTCCGCCAAACGCTTCTCTACACAATGAAGCGCGTCCCCGGTAACCGCAGACCTCAGCCTGTGTACGCTGTCCAACCTTCGGTGTCCTCGCGTCCCATCGCGTCAGGGTCGTACAAGCGCTGCCCCCCGCTTCCCACAACGCTGCGCGGCGCGCATGATGGCGCGCGACGGGAGGCAGTGATGAGCGGTATCAAGATCGGCATCGGCTTTGGGCTCTCGCGATTTGGAATGCCGAGCCCGGAGACTATCTGCGCGTATGCCGAGCGCGCCGAGGACCTCGGCATCGACTCGATCTGGCTCTCCGACCGCATCGTGTCGCGCCAACCGCAGCTCGACATCGCCTGCGTGATGGCGCTGTTCGCCGCCCGCACCAAGCGCATCAAGATGGGACCCGCCGTGCTGACATTGCCCGCCCGCGATCCGGTGCAGGTCGCCCGCACCTACGCCACGCTCGATTACCTCAGCGGTGGGTGCCGCCGCATCATCATGGCGGTCGGATTAGGCAGCGATCCGCGTGACTGCATCGCCTGCGGCATCAAACCCGAAGAACGCGTCGCGCGCCTCGAAGAAGGCGTCGAGGTGCTGCGCAAGTTGTGGAGCGCACCGAACGTCACGCACCACGGGAGCTTTTACCACTTCGACGACGTGACCATTGAGCCACGTCCCGCACACGGCGCGCTCGACATTTGGATCGGTGG
>JBGOUW010000129.1:0-10585 GCA_041477755.1 Binatia bacterium | reverse complement strand
GCTTTTGTGGTACGTCAGCGCGATGCTGCAATTCTGGCACTGCACGAACGCGCCGCAACTCCTGCACAGCAACGACCACGAGTAGCCTCGCCGGTTGATCATCAGGTGATGGTAGTCGGCGCGCGCGAGCACAACCTCAAGAACGTGAGCGTCCAGATTCCGTTGGGCGCGTGGACCTGCGTCACCGGGGTTTCCGGTTCGGGAAAATCGACGTTGGTGCGCGACGTCTTGTTTGCGGGCGTGCGCCGCCAGCTCGGGTTGCCGAGCGGCCGCGTGGGCGCGCACGAGGCCATTCGCGGTGTCGAGCACATCGAGCGGGTGGTCGAGGTCGATCAGACCCCGATCGGGCGTACGCCGCGCTCGATTCCGGCGTCGTACGTCGGCTTCTTCGACGACATTCGCAAGCTCTTCGCGATGACACCGGAGGCGCGCATGCGCGGCTACACCGCCGGCCGCTTTTCGTTCAACATCAAGGGTGGGCGCTGCGAGACCTGTATGGGTCAGGGCAAGATCAAGATGGCGATGAGCTTTCTGCCCGACCTCTACGTCGAATGCGAAAACTGCGGCGGCCGGCGCTTTACCGACGAAACCTGTGGCGTGAGTTACAACGGCCGCAGCATCGCCGACGTGTTGGCGATGACGATTGAAGAAGCGGCGGCGTTCTTTGCCGGCGTCAGTCACATCGCCGCACCGTTGCAGCTGCTGGATGACATCGGCCTCGGCTATTTGACGCTCGGGCAGGGGAGCAACACGCTCTCCGGCGGCGAAGCGCAGCGCATCAAGCTCGCCTACGAACTGGGCAAGGACTCGCGCGGCTCGACGCTGTACGTGCTCGACGAACCCACCACCGGGTTGCACTTCGCCGACATCGATCGGCTCATCGACGTGTTGCACCGCTTGGTCGATCGCGGCAACACCATCGTTACCATCGAGCACAATCTCGACATCATCAAGGAAGCCGATTGGATCATCGACCTCGGCCCCGAAGGCGGCGATCACGGCGGCGAAGTCGTCGCCATGGGTCCGCTCGATCACGTCATCGCCGACGGTGGGCGTTCGCACACCGCGCGCTTCCTGCGCGAGTTCTTGAATGGAGGCGGTGAGACGGCAGCGCGCGGCGCGGGGTCGTGACCGTTAGTCTCGCCAGAGTGCTACGCGGCTGCGTGTCCCCGACGCTTGTGCTCTGCCTCGACAACCGGTGGCACGGTGATGCGTTCCAGCCCGGTGGCCGCCCACAACTCGTCGAAGGACTGTTGCAGCGCCGCGGCGACTCTCCACGCGTCGGGCACCCGCTCGGCGTCGGCGTTCACGCCGATGGTGAGTTGATCGGCGTAGCTCATGATCGCGAAGCCGAGCCCGATGCCGACCGCGAGTGGGACCAGCGGCACCATCACCTGCACCGGTTCACCCAGCAGGTAGCGGGTCTCGCGCGGGCCGGGCACGTTGGTACAAATCGTGTTGACCGGTTGTACGGAAGCCTGCAGCCGGGCCAGCGGCCGTTGCAACACCGGCGGCAACACGTCGGTGAGCGCCACGACGCGCTCCATCTGACTCGCTTGACCGCCTTCTTTGAGCTGATTCATCGCTGCTGATACTTGCCGCAGGCGCTCGACCGGATCGGTGATGCCGATCACCAACGGCGCCACCATCATCGACACGCGGTTGCCGAGCTTGAGGTGTTCGTGTTCGGTGCGCACGTTGACCGGCACCATCGCCTTCAACTCCGTGCGGTCGACCTTGACGCCGCGCTCGCGCAGGTAGTGGCGCAAGCCACCCGAGATGATGGCCAGCACGACGTCGTTGACGGTGCCGCCCAGACGGCTCTTGATCGCTTTGACTTCGTTCAGCGAAAACGGTGCCCACGCGACTGCCCGCTTGTTGCCGAGGGCGCCGTTGAACGGGGTCGCCGGCGCCCCCGCGAGCAGGGTGCGAGCCATCGTGCCGATCGCGTCGAATGTGGCGCGAGCTTCGGCGAACGCGTGTGCTGGGCGCGTCAGCATGCCGGCGACGTGGCGCCCCAGGTCGAGCTGCGCGCTCACCGCATCGATCAACCCCATCGTTGCTTGGGTGAGTGGGTTCGGTAGCGCCGGTCGTATCGGTGCATGTTTCGGTGGATGGATCGGCGAGGGTTTCGGTGACGGGTCCATCAAGATGCCGATGATCTCGACCCCGCTGGCGCCGTCGATCATGCAGTGATGGGTCTTGGCCAGCACCGCGCTGCCGTGGCCGCGGTATCCCTCGATCAGGTGCATCTCCCACAGTGGCTTCGAACGGTCGAGCGGTTCGGCGAACAGCTTCGCGCACAGCGCGGCGAGTGCCTGATCGTCGTTGCCGCCTTTGAGCGCATGGCGGCGGACGTGGTCGCGGATGTCGAACTCCGGGTCGGACTCCCAGGTCGGGTGCGCCAGGTTCAACGGCACCATGACCGCGCGCTGGGTGTAGCGCGGGATGAGGTGCAAGCGCGCGCGCAGGTCGCGCACCAGCCGGTCATAGTCGATGGCGTGCGCGAAGGTGTAGATGCCTGCGACATGGAGCAACGCGTTCGGCTGCTCGAGGTAGAGGAAACTAGCGTCCAGTGATGTCATGCGCCGGTTGAGCGCGGTCGGTTCAGTCATGCGGTCCTCTCGCGGGTATATGGCAGGGGCTTCAACGGATCGATGACGCGGCGGCGGCCGGGGCGCCGCCGCGGGCTAGTTCTCGAGCACGAACGTCACCAGCAGTGTCGAGCGGAACTCGACGATCTTGCCTTTGTCGATCGCCGCGTTCTCCTTGAGCACTTCGAGCCCGGTGATTCCGCGCAGCGTCTTGTTGGCGCGCTCGATTGCGTTGCGGACGGCGTCTTCCCAACTATGGGGCGACGCGCCGATGATTTGCGTCTGTCGTGCAACCGCCATGGGTACCTCCTGTACCTATTCCAGAACGAATACGAGCTTCATGTCGACTCGATACTCGACGATCTTCCCGCCGGTCACCTTGACCCGCTTAGCCAGCACTTCGACTCCCGTGATGCCCCGCAGAGTCTTGGTTGCTCGCTTGAGCCCTTCGATTACGGCTTCCTGAAAACCATCGGGAGACGAGGCACGAATCTCGGTTACGCGTGCAACAGCCATCGCTGTCCTCCTGCCGATAGCATCGGCGTTTGAGTAATCTGAGAGACGGACGCTCTCCTTCTAGCAAAGGGCAGGGCGTCTGTCATGCCAAGAGACGGGGGTGAGGGAAGATTTGCCGCGCCGGCGTCATCGGGTCGCCGGATGCCGAGGCCGCGCCGCGCACCGCACGATGCTGGGGTCCGTGTAGTAGTGGTACGCGGGTTGCAAATTTTAGCAGCGATGCTCCGAGAATCTGAAGCGATACAGCGCAAGCAGATCTTCCTGCTGTGCCGCTATGTTCTGATCCTTGCCACTGGTGCGATGGCGTTCATAGAGATCGCCGCGCAGGCCTCGCCATTCCCCGTGGCGATCGTGATGGCGGTGGCGATTGCCTCCAACCTAGTGCTGGGGCAAGCCTCGCCGTTCAGCTTCTTCGATGCATGGATGCAGGCGCCGGTGTTGGTCGCCGACACTGCGCTGATCTCGACCTGCCTGCTGCTCAGCCGCGCCAGCGGGGAATTTTTCATGTTTTTTTTCTTCGTGCTGATCATGGCCGCCAAGCTGGAGAACCTGATAGCGCTAGCCATCGGTGCGGGCGCGATCGGCTTCGCGAGTTTTCTCTTGGCGGATTGGAGTACTGGGTGGGCCTCGCCGACGATGATGCGCATCCCTTTCATGTTCGCGACCGGCCTGTTCTTCGGCTACGTCGTGTTGCCAGAGAAGACCGGCACGATGGTGGGCTTCAACGGTGTGCGGCCCCTCTCCTACGTCAACCGCCCGCCGTCCAAGCCGGGGCATAAGTCTACCCCCGCCTGGCAATACTAACCTAGATCGACATCGCTGATACGTCGTCGCGGAACCGCCGGTCGCGTTGTCCGGGTTCGTGGCGGCTGCTAAGCTCGCGCGCGTTGTAGCTGAGGCAGGGAGGTCCGGTTGCGGATCTCCCTGCCTTCTATTGTTTGGACCGCGCCGATGAGTGAGCAGACCACCGCACCGCCCCACGAGTCCGCCGCAGTCGAACTGCGTCCGACGGTTGCGCCACGCAGTGCGCATCTCAACCTGTGCGCCGCCGCTGTGCGGCACCTTGCGGAGCACTTGAGCGGCGATGGGCGGCGATTTGCGCGCGTGCAGGGACTCAAAGGTGGCGCGCGCGCTTTCTTCATCTTTCGCTACCTCAGCGAATTCCCGCGGCCCGCGCTGATCGTGCTGGCCGACGCGAAACAGGCCGAAAGTTTCGCCGACGACCTGCGTTTCTTCTTTGGCGAGAACGCGGACCGGCCGCCGTTCGAGCGCCGCATTCACTATCTGCCGGCGTGGGACGTACCGCCGTTCGAAGATCTGTCGCCTCCCCCCGAAGCCATCGCCGCGCGCGTCGAGGGCCTCTATCACCTGCAACAGACGCGCAACCCGATCGTGCTGACGACCGCCGAAGCGGTGTTGCAGCGCGTGCCGCCGCGCGAACAGTTCGCGACGCGCTTGAGCTACCTGGTCGAAGGCGATGGCGTCGATCTCGACGACCTCGCCCGCCGGCTGGATGACTGGGGTTACCGGCGTGTGCCACTGGTCGAAGATCGCGGCGACTTCAGCGTACGCGGCGGCATTCTCGACATCTTTCCGCCCGCCCACGCCGATCCGCTGCGTATCGAATTGGTTGGGGACACGATTGCGACGATTCGCGAGTTCGACGCCGTCAGCCAGCGCTCACTCGCGCCGCGGCAGGAACTACTGATCTTGCCGGTGCGCGAGTTCGACGCCCGCGGCTCGCAGAGCAAGGAGGCCGTGCGCTCGATTACCGATCGCTTACTCGAGTTGGAAGTGGCGCGCGTTGAACGCGACCAGATCCTAAGTGGACTGGCGAGCGGGCTTACGTTCCCCGGTGTCGAGTTCTTCCTGCCGTACTTCTATCCCGCGCTGGACTTGCTGACGGCGTACTTGCCCGCGGACACGTTGGTGTGGATGGACCAGGCCGGCGAAGTGGACGCTGCGCTGGCCAATGCATGGAGCGGGGTGGAGCGGCGCAGCACGGAGCGGACCGCCGCGCACCGATTTCTGCCGCCGCCGGCGCGGCTGTACGCCACGCCCGCAGAATGGCGTGCGGCGATTGCGGCGTGGCCGCTGGTCGAGATCGAGTCGCTCGATCTGATGAGCGGTGTCGCCGACGGCACACACCTCGAAGTCCATTCGTACACCACCGGCGATCTGCAGGCGGAGCGCGTGCGCAACCGTCGCGAAGTTTCCTTCGCCCCGGTCGCCGACACGGTGCGCCGCTGGTCGGCCGATGGCGCGCAGGTGGTGCTCGTCGCCAGCAGCGACAGCCAGGCCGCGCGCATCGCGCGGCTGTTCGATACCCACGAGCTGGGCGTCGCCCGTGTGCAACTCACTGAAGGGCAGACCTTCACACAGGCGCTCGATGGCGCGGCGCGTGGCGCGCTTCGCTTGCTGGTCGGTCACCTCAGTGAAGGTTTCCGCCTGCCCGAGGAACGGCTGGTGGTCATCACCGAGACCGATCTCTTCGGCGAGGCGCGGCGGCGCCGCCGCAGCCGACCGGTCGATGTCGGCCAGCTCATCCGCAACCTCAACGAGCTGAAGCCCGACGACTTCGTGGTTCACATCGACTTCGGCGTCGGCGTCTATCGCGGACTCAAGCATCTCACCGTCGCCGAGGTCGACGGCGATTTTCTCCATCTCGAGTACGCCGCCGGCGATCGCCTCTACCTGCCGGCCGATCGCATCAATCTGGTGCAGAAGTACGTCGGCGCCGAGGGGGCCGCGCCCGCGCTCGACAAACTCGGCGGCGAGAGTTGGGAGCGGAGCAAGAAGAAGGCGCGCGAATCGGTGCTGGCGATGGCCAAGGAGCTACTCGGCATCTACGCCGCGCGCGAGGTGCTCGACGGGCATCAGTTCCCGGCGCCCGACGACTACTTCCGCGAGTTCGAAGCGGCATTCCCGTTCGAGGAGACGCCCGATCAGCAGCGGGCGATCGACGAGGTGGTCGCGGATCTCCAGCGCCACAAACCGATGGATCGCCTCATCTGCGGCGACGTTGGCTACGGCAAGACCGAAGTGGCGATGCGCGCGGCGTTCGTCGCGGTGATGGACGGCCAACAAGTCGCCGTGCTGGTCCCAACCACGGTGCTGGCCCAACAGCATCTCAACTCCTTCCGGCGGCGCTTCGAGGGTCATCCTGTCCGTGTCGCATGCTGTCGCGCTTTCTGACGCGCGGCGAAGTGCAGGAAGTGATCAAGGGCGTGCACGGCGGCACTGTCGACATCGTCATCGGCACCCACCGCTTGCTGCAAAAGGACATCGTCTTCAAACAACTCGGCTTGCTGATCATCGACGAGGAGCATCGCTTCGGCGTCGCGCACAAGGAGCGGATCAAACAGTTGCGCAAGACCGTGCCGGTGCTCACGCTCACTGCCACGCCGATTCCGCGCACGCTGCAGATGTCGCTGATGGGCATCCGCGACCTGAGCGTGATTGAAACTCCACCGGTCGATCGGCTCGCGATTCGCACCTACGTCACGCGCTACGACGAGGGCATCATCCGCGAAGCGATCCTGCGCGAAATCCATCGTAGCGGGCAAGTGTTCTTCGTTCACAATCGGGTCGAGACCATCGAGATGGTGGCGCGCCGCCTCCGCGAGGTGGTGCCGGAAGCCACGTTCGCCGTCGGACACGGCCAGATGCACGAGCGCGAGCTCGAAAAGGTCATGGCTAGCTTCTTCGACAAGAAGGTCGACGTGCTGGTGTGCTCGACCATCATCGAGTCCGGCCTCGATGTGCCTAACGCCAACACCATCTTGATCAATCGCGCCGATCACATGGGGCTGGCGCAGCTCTACCAGTTGCGCGGCCGCGTCGGCCGCTCGTATGAGCGCGCGTATGCCTACTTGCTGATTCCCGGCGAGGAGCTGATTTCGAAGGACGCACAGAAGCGGCTGCGGGTGCTGCAGGAGTTGGATGATCTCGGCGGGGGCTTTCGCCTCGCCGCGCACGATCTCGAGATTCGCGGCGCCGGTAACTTGCTCGGCAAGCAACAGTCGGGTCAGGTCAGCGCCGTCGGCTTCGAATTGTACGAGCGCATGCTCGCCGATGCGATCCACGACTTGCGCGGTGAACGCGTGCAACACGAGGTCGAGCCTGAGATCCAGCTCGGCGTGCCGGCGTACATCCCGGGCAGCTACATTCCTGACGAGAACCAGCGCCTGGTGTTCTACCGCCGCCTGGCCGGCATCCGGAGGTCGCAGGACCTCGACGAAATCGTGGCCGAGATGATCGACCGCTTCGGGTCAATTCCTCCCCTGGTCGACACGTTGGTCAAAATCATGGACCTGCGTCGCTCCCTCAAGGAGCACCTGGTCATCCGCGTGATGTTGCGCAACGGCCGCGTAACCGTGCAGTTCCACCACGAGGCGCCGGTAGAAGTTGATCGCCTGATCGCGCTGGCGCAGCAGAGCAAGGGACGCATCCGCCTGTCGCAGGATTTCCAACTCAGCTTCGAGGCCGCCGACCGCGACTGGGACGGTCTGATCGCGGAAACGCAGTCGCTGTTGCAGTCCCTGCAAGCGACATGATAGCCGCCTCCTTGAAGGCGAGAGGCAGAACGCAAAATGCAAAACGCAAAACGTAAAACCGTCCGGGCGCTCAAGGCGGGTGATCGGGTTCCCGTTTGCCTTTTGTCTTTTGCGTTTTGCCTTTTGACTTTGTCCTCCGCGCACCGAGCGGGGGCCGCCATCGTCAACCGCATCGTTGCCACCATCGACGGTGAGCCGCTGACTCTGTACGAGTTCACCCAGTTCGCCGACCGCGCCAGCCGTGGCCGGCCCGGCGTGGATGAGAAGACGCTGCTCGACGCCATGATCACCGACAAGTTGCTGCAGAAGGAAATCAACGAGAAGGGCATCATCGTTCGTGACGAAGACGTCGACCAGTACATCGCCAGCATCAAGGAGCGGAACAAGCTCACCGACGAGCAACTGCAGCAAGCGCTCACGCAGCAGGGGCTGACTTTGGACGCCTACCGCAAGCAGGTGCGCGAGGAGATTCAGAAAGCGCAGCTCATCAATCGCGAGATCCGCGGCAAAGTGAACGTCCCACCCGAGGAGGTCGAGCGCTACTACCAGGCGCACCTCTCGGAGTACGAAACCGCGGAGCGGATGCATCTCAGCCACATCGTGATTCGCTTGCCTGCCGGGGCGGACGGTGCGGAAGTCGCGGCGGCGCAAGCCCGTGCCGATGATCTGTACCAACAGCTCAAGAAGGGCGCCGATTTCGCGGAGGTCGCCAAGCAGCACTCGGAAGATCCGGCCGCCAAGGATGGCGGCGATCTCGGCTGGCTGCAGCGGGGCGAGATGCTCGAACCGATCGAGAAGGGCGCGGGCGAATTGAAACCGGGTCAGTTCAGCAAGCCGGTGCGCAGCGACATCGGCATCCACATTCTCAAGCTTGAGGCACGCGAAGGGGCGTCGCACAAGTCGCTCGAGGAGTTGGGACCCGGTATCAAGGAGCAGCTCTACAACGCGGCGCTCGAAGCGCGTTACGAGAAGTGGCTCAGCGAGGAATTGCGCAAACGCCACGCGGTGGAGATCAACGAGTGAGCGTGCGGCCGACCCGTCCGACGATCGCCATCAGCCTGGGCGACCCGGCCGGCATTGGCGCGGAGGTGACGCTGAAGGCGCTGGCCGCGCCGGCGCTGCGTCGGCGGATCGCGCCGCTGCTGTTTGGTGACCTCGCGGTGGTGCGCGACACGGCGCGGCGACTCCAGCTCGAGGCCGGAGACTTCCCGCTCGTGGAAGTTGGTGCCGCATTGAGCGCCCGCGAGCGTGTGCCGGGTCGGCCGACCACCGCCGGCGGCGAGGCGGCGTACCAGGCGATCGTCGCGGCCGTGCGCGCGGTGCAGCGCGGCGAGGCGGCGGCGCTGGTTACCGCACCGATCAACAAAGCCAACATCGTCGCCGCGGGTCACGCGCACTTCGCTGGCCACACCGAATTGCTCGCGGAACTGAGCGGCGCGACACAGGTGCGCATGATGATGACCGGGCCGCGGCTGCGCGTGGTGTTGGTGACCACCCACGTGGCGTTGCGGAGGGTACCGGGGCTGCTCACACGGCAACTCATCGGCGATACGATCGCGATGACGCATCAGGCGTTGCGCGAGCGCTTTGGCATTGCGCGTCCTCGGATAGCCGTATGTGGCCTCAACCCGCACGCGGGCGAGTCGGGTCTCTTCGGTCGTGAGGATGGTGCGGTGATTGCGCCGGCCGTGCGTGCCGCTCGCCGCCGCGGCATTGTCGCGCTCGGGCCGTTGCCGGCCGACAGTGTGTTCGCACACGCCGCCAGCGGGACCTACGACGGGGTCGTGTGCATGTACCATGATCAAGGGCTCGCGCCGTTCAAGCTGCTGCACTTCAAGGACGGCGTGAACGTTACCTTGGGCTTACCCTTCGTCCGCACCTCGCCCGATCACGGCACCGCCTTCGATATTGCGGGCACAGGCAAAGCTGACCCGTCGAGTATGATCGCGGCAATCGAGTTGGCGAGTCGCATGGCTGGCGGTGCCGCCCGCGCCGAACGGCTGCGGGCGGCGAGTTGACCGCAGCGATCGAAGGAGCCGTGATGCTGGGTGCGGTTGAGAAGGGCTTTGCGACATTGACGGTGCCGGATGCCGTACGGGCCACGGCGTTCGCCAGTCTCCGCGCGTGGGCGGTGCAGGCGGAGTATGCTCCGTATCGTCCGCAATTGGAGCGGCTGATCGCACGTGGGCGGTGGGACTTCCTACTCGATTCATTCTATCGCGTGATCCCGTTCGGTACTGGCGGTCGTCGTGGGCCGGTCGGCATCGGCGTCAACCGCATCAATGCGTACACCATCACGACGTCGATTCAGGGGCATGTCGACTACCTGCGCACCCATCTCGGCGCGGGGCCGCTGCGCGTAGTCGTCGCGTTCGACTGCCGCATTTTCAAAGATCTGCGCGGTAACTACGACCCGGCGCTGCCCAATCCGCTGCTCGGGATGCGTTCGCGCGACTTCGCACGGCTCGCCGCCGGTGTGTACGCCGCCAACGGCATCGCGGTGTGTACCGTGACCGGTGACGAACTGCTATTGGCGACGCCCGAGCTGTCGTTCGCCATCCGCCATCTCGAGGCCGCGGGCGGACTCAACGTTTCTGCCTCGCACAATCATCCCGACGACAACGGGGCGAAATTCTACACCGACTACGGCGGCCAGCCGGTGGCGCCCCACGACGAGGAGATGGCCGAAGCCGTCGCGGCGGTACAGGCCGTGCGCATCATGCCGTTCGATGACGCGGTCCGTGCGGGGTTGATCACGTGGTGGAGCGCGACTGATCACGAGGCGTATCTCGACGCCAGCCTGCAGCGGTCGCTCGACCGCAGCGCCCGCGGGGCGTTCATTATGTACACGCCGCTCAACGGCACCGGTCGGCGTACCGTACATGACGTGCTGGTGAAGGCGGGCATCCGTGTCGCGCT
>JBGOUW010000363.1:0-5277 GCA_041477755.1 Binatia bacterium | reverse complement strand
GGACGGCGACTTCCCCAACTCGACCAAGCCGCTGCGCCGGCGCACCGACATCGCCCCCGCGGTGAAAGCCCGCATCATGGGCGAGAACGCGCGCACGCTGTACGGCTTGCCGGCGTGAGGCTAGGCGCCATCTCACTCCATATTGGGGATGCGCGAGAAGCTGCGCGCGAGCAGCACGACGACGAGCATCGCGACGCCGGAGAGCGCGCAGGCGACCAGTGGCCCGAACAGATCGGCGGCGAAGCCCGATTCGAGCGCGCCGAGCGGCGCCGTGCCCATGAAGCCGAGTTGATAGACCGACAGCACACGCGCGCGGTGGCTGGCGGGCGCGGCTTCTTGCACCAGCGTACGGCTGGTGTTGAAGGCGACCGCGCCGCACAGGCCCCACGCGAAGATGGCCACCAAGAATCCCCAGAACGGTAACCCGATCGCCGTCACGGTCAGACAGAGCCCGCCGCCGAACAGCGCGCGCAGCAAGGCGCGGCCTTTGTGGCGCACTCCCCCACGCAGCAGCAACGTCAACGAGCCAACGATCGTGCCGAGCGGAAAGGTCATGTTCACCAACCCGAGCTGTCCGATGTCGCCATGATAGAAGTCACGCACCAGCAGTGGGAAGACGACGAAGAACGGGCCGATAAACAACAGCCCGTTCCAGACCACCAGCAACACCGGCGGACGCAGGCGCTCTGAATGCCACACTTCGCGCAGTCCCTCGCGGATCTCGCGGAGCGTCGCGACCGGCGGCCGCACCGCCGCCGCCGCCCGTGCGGCCGGCAACTGCAAGAGCGGCAACAGACCGATCAGCACGATCACGGCTTGCACCACGAGCGCCGGCGCACTGCCGTACCAACGCGCGGTGCCGCCGGCGAGCGCGCCCAGAGCTTGCGCGGCGAACTGGATCATCGTCATACCGGTGACTGCCCGCATCAGATTGTTCCCCGCCACTTCCGACAGCAGCGAGTCGCGCGCCGGCAGCGCGAACGCCGGCAGACTGCCGACGCACAACGCGTAGACGATCAAGACGGAGAACGAGAGACCGCCGGCACCAACGATCGACGCGAGGGCGAGCGCCAGCACCGCCGCCAGCACGTGCACGCGGAGCAGAAGCCGGCGGCGATCGTGACGATCGGCGGTCGCACCACCGAAGAGCAGCAACACCAACCCCGGCAACATCATGCAGGTCTGCGTAGTCCCCACCCAATGCGCATCGGCGTGCAGCTCGCCCACCACCAGCCACGAGAACAACACGTTCTGCATGCCCCACGCCATGAACCATGCCGCCGCCCCGGCGATGAACCAGCCGTAGAGTCCGCGCGCCGACGCGGCGCTGGCAGCAGGTTGCAGCACTGATTGAGCCATCGCCGCATCATCACCGATTCCTCTGCGTCACGCGAACGGACCACCTAGAGTCTCATCTCAGCGCTCCACGCTTGATCGCATCGCGCCAATCACGCATGAATGGCGCGATGCAAATCCCCAGCGTTCGCCGACTGCTCAAGGTTGCACTGACCACCATCGTAGTGGTGGTCGCGCTCGGCTGCGGCGCGTTCGTCTGGTACTTCCCGCACGGACTGACCGTCAACTTCCCCGGCTTCACCGGCCCGCCGATGGCGCCCGCCACGCTGCAGAGCCGCATCCAACTCCCGCCCGGCTTCGCGATCAACACCTTCGCCACCGGCATCGACAACGCGCGGATGTTGCGCTTCACACCGACCGGCGACCTACTGGTCAGCACGTCGCGCGGCGGAAAAGTGTTTTTGCTCGAACGTGACGCCAACAACGACGGCGTCGCCGATGGGCAACGCGTGCTGCTCGACAACCTCAACCGCCCCCACGGCATGGTGCTGCACGACGGCTGGCTCTACGTCGCCGAGACCGATGCGGTGCTGCGGGTGCGCTTCGATCCCGCTACGCGTGAAATCAACGGCACGCCCGAGCGCATCATCAAGGACATTCCCGGCGGCGGCAATCACTTCACGCGTACGCTCGGCATCGGGCCCGACGGCTGGCTGTACGTGTCGATCGGATCGGATTGCAACGTCTGCATCGAGGACGAGCCGCGCCGCGCCGCGATCGTGCGCTATCACCTCGACGGCAGCGGCGAGCAGATCTACGCAACCGGTCTGCGCAATGCCGTTGGCTTCGATTGGCAGCCTGGCACCGGCGCGCTCTACGCCACCGACAATGGCCGCGACTTGCTCGGCGATGATTTCCCGCCGTGCGAGTTCAATCGTATCAGCGAGGGCGGCTTCTACGGTTGGCCCTACGCCAACGGCGATCGCGTGCCCGATCCCGACTATGGCAAGGGGCACGAAGATCTGATCGCGAAGTCGATTCCACCGGCGCACGGCTTCGGCGCACACACCGCGCCGCTCGGCATGACCTTCTACACCGGCAGCACCTTTCCCGAGCGCTATCGCGGCGCCGCGTTCGCCGCGGAACACGGATCGTGGAACCGTTCGCACAAGAGCGGCTATCAAGTCGTGACGCTGCTGTTTGATGGCGACGGCGCGATCAGCGAAGAGCCGTTCGCCTCGGGCTTCGAGAAAGACGAAGACGTGTCCGGTCGTCCCGTCGATGTTGCCGTCGGCCCCGACGGAGCGCTCTACGTATCCGACGACTTCACCGGCTCGATCTACCGCATCGCCTACGGCAGCACCGTACCCGCGGCCTCTGCGCCGACGATGGCGGTGGCGGCCGTACCCGCGGGTGATCCACTCGCCGGAATCGATCAACCGACGCGCGACAGGGCGATCTCACACGCCAGCGCTCTGTGGGGCGCGAGCGGATGCGATTCGTGTCACGTCGCGGGCAAGGCCGGTGATACCTATCGTCCGCTGGCCAACCTCAGTCGCAAGTATACGATCGAGTCGCTGATGAACTACCTGCGCACGCCGCAGCCGCCGATGCCGGTGTTCCCCTTCACCGACGCCGGGCGGCGCGACTTGGCGATCTATCTGCTCATCGAGCATCCGTAAACGAAGGAGCGGCCGAGATGAGGGTGCCGCAATGGCAATCGCATCCCTACAGCTGCGCACTCAGCATCACGCCACCGAACACATTGAAGCCCGGCGCCGGCTCGAAGTAGCGCCCGCCCAGCGCGTTGAGCCGCACGGTGCCGTCGTACGTCGCGTCGAGGAGGTTGTTCAGCCCGACGAACGGCGCGATCGTAACCGCGCCGAGCGCGTAGTCGTATTCGGCGCGCGCATTGACGAGGGCATAGGACGGGCTGCGCGCGGTGTTGGCGTCGTCGACGAAGTAGCCGTCGACCTCGAAGGCTTCGATGGCGGCGAACAGGCCGCGATCGCGATAGGCCAGCTCCTGATAGACCTGCCAGCGCGGGATGCCCGGCTCGTCGTTGCCGCTGAACGTGCCCAGCGCGGTGGTGTAGTCGCGGAACTCCGCATCGATCAGGGTGACCGCGCCGCTCAGGCGCACCGAGGGCAGCAGGGCGACTTGCCAATCGCCTTCAATTCCCTTGCGGCGTGAACTGCCCACACTTTGAAACCCGGTGCGGCCGGACGGTGTCTCGAACGGGATCAACTCGTTGTCGATATCGCTCCAGTACGCGGCCAAGCCGGTGCGCACGCCTGGGGCCCAATCGAGACGCGCGCCGAGTTCATACGTGGTCGCCGTCTGCGGCTCAACGCCGGGGTTGAAGCCAGGCCCGCTCGGGTTCGCCAACTCGGTGGTGGTCGGCACTTGGAACGCGGTGCTCACGTTGCCGTACAATGAGAGCCACTGGGTCGCGGAGTAACGCACGCCGCCGGCCGGACTCCAGTGGTCGAACGTCTGTGATCCGGAGCCGGTGCTGTTGCTCGGGTAGTTCACGTCGACCGAGAAGTTGATCGTGTCGTAGCGCACGCCCGCGCTGAGCTCCCAATCGTCGAACAACGTCACCGCCTCGCGCACGTACGGGCCGACTCCTGTCACTTGCTCGCGTTGCTGAAGGCTGAGCGGGCCCCCCGTGCCGTTCACGTTCTTGGCGCGACGGCGTTCGTCGTCCTGATACTGAACATCGACACCAAGGCTGAAGGTTTGGGCGACCTCGAAGAGGTTTGCGCGGTTCACGTAGCGCACACCGCCGCCAGGGCTGAAACGATGGAAGCTCACGTGGCCGTCGCCGCTGGCAGGGGCGATGGGGAGATTATTGTCGAAGTCGCGATAAAGCAGATAGGTGTAGGCCGACAGCTCGTGCACGCCGTGGTGATGAGCCACCACCCATCCGATGCGACCCTGCTGCACGGCCTCGCCGGCGTCGAGGTCAACGTTGAGTTTGCGCGCCTGGTGCGGATTGTCGTTGGCTTGCGCGCGGGTGAGCCCCCCAGGGTCGTCGGCGATCGGCGAGTCGACCGCGTTGATCAGCGTCGTGATCTCGGTGGACTCGGTGAGATCGTAGTGCAGCTTCGCATTGACGATCGTACTCTGGGTGTCGCTGTGGTTGCGAAACCCATCGAGCCCCAGGTACGACGCACTGACGAACAGCCGCGCGTTGCCGGCGTGGCCGCCACCTTTGACCTGATACTTCTGCAAGCCGAACGAACCGCCGGTCAACCGCGCCGTGGTGGTTGGCGTGTCGGGGCCGTCTTCGGTGAAGAGCTGAATCACACCGCCCGAGGCGTTGCCGTACAACGATGACGCCGGCCCGCGCAGAACTTCGATGCGATGCACGGCGCCGAGATCAACATCGTCGAGTTCGGTCTGGCCATCGGGCAAGGTCTCCGGCAACCCATCGAGCAGCACCTTGATCTCGCGCACGCCGAAAGCCGCCCGGGTCCCGAACCCGCGGATCTGGATGCGCGCGTCTTGCGCGAAGTTGCCGCTGTTCTGCACCAGCACTCCGGGCACACGATCGAGCGATTCGTCAAGATTCACCGTCGGCCGCGCGTCCTGAATGTCGGGCTGCTCGACGATGCTGACCGACGCCGGCACATCGGCGAGCGGCTGCGGAATCCGAGTGGCGGTGACGACGATGGGGGCCAGGAGCGTGCGCGGTTCCGGATCGGGCGTTGACTGGGCAACGTCGGCTGCGCGCGCCGCCGAAACCACGACGCACAGCAGCATGGCAGCAGTAAGCCGCGTCCGAGGCTTGGCCATTGGCGGCGCACTGTACTGAAAGGGACAAGCAAAGGCCAAGGTCTTTCGCCTTCCTCGATCCGAAAGATCCCCCCGCTCTTCTCTTCGCCGGGCAATCCGACACCAACGCTGAAGAAAGGCCTGACTGGTTCGCCAACTTCGCCGAGGCTACCGATCGCACACCACGCCCATCATTGGCGG
>JBGOUW010000433.1:0-4393 GCA_041477755.1 Binatia bacterium | reverse complement strand
CGCGGCGGGCGGTGCCGTCTCGGCGAGGCCGGTAAAGCCGCGCAGATCGCAGAACAGCACCGACGCGTGACGCACTTCGCCGCCGAGCCGCAACTCGCCGGCAAGCAGTTTGTCGCGCACCACCGGCTCGACGACGCGGCCGAATGTTTCAAGGATGCGTTCTTTGTCGCGCAACGTTTGGACCAGTGCGTTCACGCCATCAGCCAGGACACCGACCTCGTCGGCGGAAGCGACGGAGACGCCACGCGTCAGATCGCCGCCTTGCACGCGGCCAAGCGTCTCCACCATCTCACCCAACGGGCGCGCCAGCGTGCGCGCCACGACCAGCGTGAGGAAGATGCCGACGGCGATGTACAGGGCAAAGGTCACGCCGCTGGCAAGTGAGAGCGTCGCGACGACATCGCCCACTGGAAGCCCGTTTTGGATGCGGACGACGGCGGCGCGGATGAGTCCCAGCATGGTGAACAACGGCGCGAACGCCACGGCGATCAGGAAGATCAGCAGGCGAGTGCGGACATCCGGCGCGATCGTGCCGCGAATCTCCGCCAAGCGCCCGCCCGGAAACACGCGGGGAACGACGAGCGCCCGGAAGATCCAGTCGCCGACCAAGAACGAAACGGTGGCGGCAAGGAAACCGCTCACGAGCGGGGAGAAGATTTGCTGCGAGGCCAGTTCGGGCGCCCAGTGTCCGAAGCGCAGCACCGTCGCGCTGGCGAAGAAGATCGGACTGAAGAGCCAGCCGCTGAAACCGACTGCTGCAATCACGAACGGCGCGTTGATAACGCGGCGCTGCAGCTTCGCCGACGGAAGTCCCGTTGCGTCGTTTCGCGTGAAGTCGATGATCGGCCACAAGTAGGCGACGATGGCGGTCGTCAGGAGGGAATACGTGACAGTGCGGTAATACGGCAGGAGCGTGGACTCGAACTCGCGCACGCTGAGCGCGAACGGCGTCACCCCATGCATGAGGTCGATGGTCATGGTGCTCGTCACGCCGGCGAGCGAGTTGGCCCCTAGCGCCGTGAGGATACCGAGGATGAACCAGCGTGGAATCGGCGCGCGTGTGCTCACGCCCCGAAGCCTATGGATTTGCCGGTGGCGGCGCAAACGTGAAACGTCTACGAGCGGTGCACGATCTCGCCAGCACGCCAAGGTTCCCTCCTCTGCGGCATCACTCGCCGCGGAGGAGGGTTAGGGAGGAGGTAAGTTTCTGCGATAGTACGACGCGCCCGGCAGCTGCGCCGTTAACGAAACGCTGGCACGACCTGCTCGGCGAACAGCCGCGCCGGCTCGCGGGTATCGCGGCCGAAGAACTCGATGATGAACATGGTGCAGCCAAGGGCGATGTGCTGCTTGATCTTGGCGATGCACTGCGCGGCCGTGCCGGCGATGCCGTGGGGACCGCCGGCGCCGAGGTGGCCGCCGTAGATCTGTCGCGCCTTTTCGAGCTTCGCCTCGGCGTCGGCGTCGTTCGCGCCGATGATGACGAGACATTGTTGTGAGATGGTGATGGTCGCCGGATCGCGATCGATCGCGCGGCAGTGCGCCGTCAGTCGCTCGACCTTCGCCGCGAGGTTGCCTTGATCCACGGCGAGGTTGTTCCAGATGTCGGCGTGTTGCGCGGCCAAACGCAGCAGCACTTTCTCACCGCCGCCGCCAATCAGGATCGGCGGGCGGCGCACCGGCTTCGGTTCGCAGTACACGGATTCGGTCCGAAAATGCTTGCCGGTGAACGTGGGCTGTTCTTCCGTCCACATTCGCTTCATCACGGTCGCCGCTTCGTCGAGTTGCTGCAATCGCGCCCGTAGCGATGGGAACTCGAAGCCGTAGCCGCTGAACTCCATCTGGAACCAGCCCCCGCCGATGCCGACGATGACGCGCCCGCCGGTGATGTGGTCGAGCGTCGCTGCCATCTTCGCCAGCAGAGCGGGATTGCGGAAACCGACCGGTGAGACCAACGTGCCGAGCTGCACGCGGGTGGTCACGGCGCCGACGGCCGACAATGTGGTCCAGGCTTCGAGGATGGGAATCTGCGCACCCGGGATGCCGTACAGATGATCGTTGAGCCACACCGAGTCGAACCCGAGGCGTTCGAACTCGATCGCGGCGGCGCGCGTCTCCTCCCAGGTGCGTTTGATTTGCGGTAGCGAGACGCCGAAGTGGATGGTGCCCATGAGTCGTTCCTCCATGTGCGCGATGGCGAGCGAACGGTACCACTGCCTGACGAACCAACCAAATCATCCGATCGCGCCCTGTTCCTTCAACTCGGCGATTCGTTCCCACGTGTACCCGTGCTCCAGAAGCACCTCTTCGGTGTGTTGCCCGACTTCGGGTGCGGCCACTCGCAGCGAGGTCTCGGAGCGGGAGAAGCCGATCGGACTCTTCAACAGCGTCATCGATTCCCCGGCGGCGTCAACCACGTCGCCCCACGCTTCGAGTGCGGCGGCCTGCGGATCGGCGAGGACTTCGTCGTCGTTCTGAACGCGTGCCCAGAAGAGATGGTGGCGATCGAGAATCTCGGCCCACTGGTCGAACGACTTTGTGCTGAACAACGCGTCGAGTTGCGCGATGATCTCGGTGCGTTGCTCGAAGCGCCCACGCATGGTCTGCAGCGATTCGTCGTCGGCCCAGTCGTCGCGTCCGATAGCGCGGCTGAAATCCCGCCAATGGCGATCGCCCTGCATCATGATGAGGTAGAGCCATCGGCCGTCCGCTGTTCGGTAGAAATTGAACAGCGGATTGACCGCGACGAAACGGCTCTCGGGCAACGGCAGGGCGCCGCCGAGCATCGCCGCCTGCAGATCGACCGCCTTCATCCATAGCCCCATCTGGAACAGCGACGTGCGCACGATCTGTCCCTTGCCGGTGCGCGTGCGCTCGAACAGCGCCGCCGCGATGCCGCCCGCGAGACTCAAGCCGGTCGGATGATCGATGAGTGCCGGGCGTGCACCCGGCGGCGGACCGCTTGGCTCGCCGATGCTCGCCATGATGCCGGCGCGCGCCCACGCCGCGCCGTAGTCGAATGCCGCGCGATCGCGTTCCGGCCCAACGTGACCGTAGCCGGTGAGCTGCCCGAAAATGAGCCGGGGAAACCGTGCGGTAAGCGTAGCGGGATCGAAGCCGAGACGTTCGAGGGCGCGCGGCCGCCAGTTGGAGACGAACACGTCGGCCTTGCCGATCAGATCGAGCGCGACCGTTCGGCCGATCTCGGTGTGTAGATTGAGCGTCACGCTGCGCTTGTTGCGATTGTTGACCGCGAAGCTCGGCGACACACGCTGATTGGGATCGGCTTTGCTGCGCACCTGAAAACCGCGCATGGGATCGCCCGTGCGCGGATCTTCGATCTTCACCACGTCGGCACCCCAGTCGCCCAACACCGCGCTGCACGCGGGCCCGGCGGCCCACATGCCCAGCTCGACCACACGAATCCCGCTCAACGCTCCTGGATCACTCATCTCGGTGCTCCTGTAGCGACCTGATCAATCATTGAACCGGTGCGTTGTCACGCGGGCGCCAGGAGGCAGTGTCGCGTCGTCACGTTCCGCTTGACCGCCGCCGTCCGACTCGGGCAAACGAGCCGCGATGGTCAAACTCATCTTCCTCTGCCGGCGTCGGCCCGACATCACGCACCAGCGTTACGCGGAGCTGCTGCTCGGCGGTCACGTGCCGATTGCGCTGCAGCACCATGCGACTCTACGCACGTACGTGGTCAACATCGTCGAACAGTCGCCCGATGGCTGGGAGCCGCTCGATAGCGTAGGCGAGCTGTCGTTCGACACGCTCGTGGACTTTCGCGAGCGCCTCTATGACTCGCCGACGGGACAAGCGATCGTCCAGCGCGACGTGCAAGGCTTCATGAGCGGCGCGCACGCGTACTCCACTACCGAGCACGTGCAAAGGGCTGGCTCTGCGCCCGCGTCGCTTGGTGCGCGATCGCCAGGTATCAAGCTGGTGTGCCCGCTGGTGCGACGGCCCGGCATGAGCCATGCGGAATTTGTCGCCCATTGGCTCACCCGTCATGTGCCACTCGCCCTCACGCATCATCCCGGCTTGTCGAAGTATGTCACCAACGTTGTCGACGAACGGCTGTCGTCCGGCGGGGACGAGTTGGACGGCATCGCCGAGTTGCACTTTCCGAACTCAGCGGCACTCACGACAGGAATGTTCGACTCGGCTGAAGGTGAGCGCATCATTCGCGAGGACATCACCCGCTTCATCGGCCGCACGGCGGCGTACCGCGTAGCGGAGTACGTGGAGAAGGTGTTGGCTTAGAGGTGGTACGGCCTTCCAGCCTGCGGCCACAGCCAAGATGGCTGTGCCACCTTGAATTCCGTGCGAGCCGGTTGATCTCCAGGGGTTCTCCACTTATCATCCGCTGCATGCTCCAGTCGTGGCT
>JBGOUW010000563.1:0-3225 GCA_041477755.1 Binatia bacterium | reverse complement strand
TACCGGCGATCCACCCGATCATTTCGAGAGTTCCTACGGACCCACCGTCGTCGGCTCGTACGCCATGTGCGCGCAACGCCATATGTACGAGTTCGGCACCACGTCTGAGCAACTCGCCGAGATCGCCGTCACCATTCGTCGCCATGCGTCGCTCAATCCGGCGGCGAAGTTCCGCGACCTGATCACCGTCGACGACGTGCTCGCGTCGCGCATCGTGTCGTCGCCGTTGCACCTGCTGGATTGCTGCATCATCAGCGACGGCGGCGGCGCGCTCGTCGTCACCAGCGCCGTGCGCGCGCGCGATCTCAAGAAGAAGGCGGTGCAGATTCTCGGCGCGTCGGAAGCACTGTGCCACACCGCCGCCGGCGTGCGCGATCTCACCGACATGGCCGCCAAGCAGTCCGGCCCACGCGCGCTGGCGATGGCCGGCGTCGCGCACAAAGACATCGACATGTGCATGGTGTACGACTCGTTCACCATCACCGTGCTGGAGACGCTGGAGAATCTCGGCTTCTGCAAGAAGGGCGAAGGCGGCGCGTTCGTGCAGCACGGCCGCATCGGCCTCGGCGGCGAGCTCCCGATCAACACCGACGGCGGCGGGCTGTCGTCGAATCATCCCGGCATGCGCGGCATGTTCCTGGTGATCGAAGCCTCCAAACAATTGCGCGGCGAGTGTGGCGCGCGCCAAGTGAAGAACTGCGCGGTCGCGCTCTGCCACGGCACTGGTGGCATGCTCGGCCTGCGCCACAGTGGCGCGACGCTCATCTTGGGGCGAGACTGATGGCCGAGAAGAAATACGCGAAGCCGCTGCCGCGCATCGACGAAGAGTCGAAGGGCTTCTGGGAAGCCTGTCAGCGCCACGAGTTGCGCGTGCAGAAGTGCCGCGACTGCGGTACCTTTCGTTACTATCCGCGTGCGGTGTGTCCGCACTGTTTGTCCGATCGCACCGAGTGGGTACTTTCGTCCGGGCGGGGCACGGTGTACACCTTTACCGTGACGCATCAGAACCAAGCCCCGGGCTTTCGCGATGCGCTGCCGTACGTGATGGCATACGTCGAACTCGACGAAGGCGTGCGCATGCTCACCAACATCGTCGACTGCGATCCGGCCCAGGTGAAGATCGGCATGCCCGTGCAAGTCGTCTTCGAAGAGGTAACACCGGAAGTCACCATCCCAAAATTCAAGCCCCTCTGATTCCAAAACTGCTTACTGCCCTCCGCCTACTGCCTACTGCACTGACATGATTCTCGATCTCCACACCCACTCCGAAGCCTCCGAGGACAGCCGCGCTCCGGTCGAAACCTATCTCAAGTGGCTGCAGCGCAAGCGCGCCGAGGTACCGATCGACGGCCTCGTGCTCACCGAACACCGGCAGTGGAATCCCGACATCGACTACCGCGCGCTCGAAGACCAGTACGGCTGTCTGATCTTACGCGGTGCCGAGGTCGAGACCGACTACGGCCACGTGTTGGTGTATGGCGTCAACGACGACATCACGCGCCGATTCGATTTCACCAACGTGCGGCTGAGCGCACGCGAACTCATTCCCGCAGTGAGCGAGATGGGCGGCCTCGCCCTACCCTGCCATCCCGGCCGGCCGACCATCGGCTTATGCGAGCACTATGAAACCAAGGGACCGATCGATGGCGTCGTCGCCGTCGAAGCGCTCAACGGCGGCAGCCGGCGCGGTGAGAACGAAAGGGTGCAAGCGATCATCGACCGCTACGGCTACAAATCGTTCGGCGGCAGCGACTCACATCTGGTCAGCTTCATCGGCATCTGCGCCACTGAGTTCGACCGCGACATCCGCTCTATCGACGATCTCGTCCACGAGCTGCGCCACGGCTCGTACCGGCCGATCGACTTCCGCGCGAACCTAGCCCGCAAAGCGTCATAGCCATTCACAACTCCCAATTCACGACTCACGACTCACGATTCACGACTCACGTCCATGCCCCTCTCATTCGACAAGAAGATCATCGGCAACGAGTTTGACCACACGGTCTTCAAGCCGGTGACCGCCGCGCAGATTCGCGAGTATGCGGAGGCGGTGGGTGAAACCAATCCGCGCTACACGACGGCAAGCGATGCCGAGTTGGTTGGCCCGCCGACATTCGTCGTCGCGCTGCGCGGCAAGCACTTCATGCCGTCCAACATGCCGAACCTCGGGCGCAACGGCTTCGATGCCGGCAAAGACATAGACTTCGGCGCCCCGGTGCGCGTCGGCGACGTGCTGACCGCGTCGAGCACGGTACACGACATCTACGAGAAAACCGGCCGCACCGGCAGCATGGTGTTCCTCGTCTTGCGCTCGGTCATCACCAATCAACGCGGCGAGTCGGTGGCCACCATCGATCAGAAGATGATGTTTCGATGAGCGGGGCGAATTTCGAAACAGTGGAAGTCGGCGACGAGATCCCAGGTTTCTCGGTAACGCTCGCGGGCGAGCAGGTGAAGCGCTACGCGCTCGCCGCCGATATGCCTGGCCGGCGCTTCATGAGCGACGAGGAGGCGAAGCAGGAAGGCTTGCCGGGACAGATCGTGCCGGGCAACCTGAGCATGGCGCTGTTCTCGCGCATGATCACCGATTGGAATCCCGACGCGGCGCTGGTGCGGCTGAGCGCGACGTTTCGCGGCATGGTGTACCCCAATCGCGCGCTCACCGTACACGGCGTGATCACCGAGAAGCACTCCAGCGATCATGGCAACTTCATCGAGTGCGATCTGATCTTGCAAAGCGCCGAGGGCGATCGCTGGGTCACCGGCACCGCCTCGGTGCGCTTGCGATCGCACAGCTGAACCTTCGTCGAGCACGCTGCCCTCGCGGCGGCCGTTGCGAACCACCGGCGGGCGGTGCGACTCAGGAGATGCGCATATGGAACTCGGAATCCTGATGCCGCCGCTGCCCGGGCGTGCGATCAACTTGGCGCGCTTGGCTGAGAGCCTTGGGTTCGCGACCCTGCTGTTTCCCGACAGTCAGAACATGGCGCCAGAAGTGTGGGGCCAACTGATGCTCGCGGCGACCGCGACGACGAAGATTCGGCTCGGCCCCGGTGTCAGCAACTCGGTCACCCGCGATCCGGCGGTGACCGCATCCGCCGCGCTGTCGCTGCAGGTGCAAAGTGGCGGCCGCGCGCTGTGTGGCATCGGCCGTGGCGACTCGTCGGTGCAGCGCATCGGCAAGCAACCCGACCGGCTCGCCAGCTTCGAGCGCTACCTGGCGTC
>JBGOUW010000266.1:0-6997 GCA_041477755.1 Binatia bacterium | reverse complement strand
GCCGTGGCGTTGAGAACGGGATTGATGTCCTTGACGAGCACGGTGCCGGATTCGGTTCCATCGCTGCGAAAGAGTTCGCGCCCATGCGTCCCATCATCTGCGCTGAAGAGGATCGCATCACCCAGCGCGCCGCGAATGATCGGGCCAGTGTAGTCGGAGCACGGTTCCGTTCCAGGCGCGACGTCCTTCACCAACCGCGTGCCGGACTCGGTGCCATCGCTCGCCCACAGTTCGCAGCCGTGCTGTCCATCATCGGCGGCAAAGAAGAGTCTCCCGGCAACCGGGACCAGTGCGTTTCCTTCATATACGCTGTCCCGGAACGAGAGATTTTTGATGGGGCGCGTGCCCTGCGTAGTCCCGTCACTCACCCAGAGCGCCCTGCCGCCGTTTGAGGCCACGGCTGCAAATGCGAGCAGGTCGCCGAAGCGCACAAAGCTCTGCGGCGGAAAGTGGAGGGACTCGCCCGGAGGGAATTTCGACACGGTTCGCGTTCCCGCCTCCGTCCCATCGCTCGTCCACAGTTCGAACCCTCCGGCGTCCAGCGCAAAGAAGAACAGCCGATCATTGACGTTGGTGAGTTCCGCAAACCTTGCCGAAGAAGACCCACGCGGCGGAATATCCTTCACGGCCACGGTGCCGATTTCACTTCCATCACTTCGCCAAAGCTGCGATCCGTTGGTAAAGAAGAAGAGTGTCCCGTTTATCGATGCGGTTTCGATCGTCGGAAATCCAACCACCGTCGAACCCAGCGGCCCGGGTTGGATGTCCTTGACCATCACGGTCCCCGAACTGGTGCCATCACTGCGCCAGAGTTCTTGCCCGTGAATGCTGTCGTCGGCAAAGAAGAACAGCAACACATCGACGGCTGTCAGCCCCTCGGCATCCGACCCTTCCTCGCCCTCACGAATGTCCCGCAGCATCACCGTACCCTCTGGCGTGCCGTCGCTCTTCCACAGTTCGGAGCCATGGATATCATCGTCGGCGACGAAGAAGAGCGTTCCGTTCACGGCGGTGAGCTGCTGCAGTCCCAGATAGCCGTGGAGTCCGCGGCAACCAATGATCGTGCCTCGAAACTCGCGCACCAACATTGTCCCGGCGTTCGTACCATCGCTGCGCCAGAGTCCGCAGTGATTGCTTCCGCTCGCGGCGACGAAGAAGAGCCTCCCATCGACATCCGTCAAACTCAGGGGTTCGGAGCCTTCATCGCCAAGCCAAACATCTTTGACCAAGTACGTACCGGCACTCGTTCCGTCGGTCCGCCACAGCTCGCGGCCGTGCATGCCATCGTCGGCAGAGAAGTAGGAGATCCCAGCAATCGTCACGAAGTTGTACGGATTGGAATCCGAATCCCCCGATGGCGCGAGCGTGAGATTGATGTCCTTCACGAGATACGCTGGCCGCTGCGCGTGTGCGACAGTCGTCAGCACGCTCGACAGCATCAACCAACCGAAGACGATCTCCCGCCGCATCAGACCTCCACGATGAGCGACGGTGTACGGTTTGCCGCGAGACTCTGTCAAGGCAAATGGGCGTTTGGTCTTAGGGCTCTGCACCATTTCTCCATCGTCACCGCGACGGCGATGAAACATCTCGACGAATTGAAAATGGAGAAGAAGAATCGGGGCGGCCGGATTTGAACCGGCGACCACTCGCACCCCAAGCGAGTGCGCTACCAGGCTGCGCCACGCCCCGTTCAGTGGCGCAGAGCTACCACGCGCTTCCCACGCATTCAAGAAAGCGGTGCCCGCCGCGCAATCAGTTGCTCCACCGCGTGAGGACTCAAGCGAATCGTATGACGCTGTTGATCGAGCAGCACCAAGTTCAGATCCCACAGCTCGATGATCGCCCGCGCAAGATCCGCACTCACCGCACGCACGACCCGTGGCAGCTCGGCCAGACTCACGTCGCACTCCACACCCCACAGGCAATAGCCCATCGTCAGAAACCGCAACAACGCAAAGGCGACTTCCGGACCACCACGTTCACGCACCACGGCATCGAGCATTCGGTCTCCCTTCACCCACACGAAGAGAGCAACGCCTATGCCAGCAAATCCACAGGGACGCCGCCCTAGCCGGAACGTTTCCGCACGATTTTGGGTACAGCTCGCCAAAAAGCTGACGCGCGCGCTCAGCTCAGCAGCTTGTAGAGCGACTCGAGGTCCTTCTTGATCTTGATCAGCGCGTTGCGATACGTGCGCTCGCCGAGTGGCAGCGCCATTTGCTGGCGCGGCTCTGGGCGTGGTTCGGCCGGCTGGGTCTTGAGCCGCTTCTTCGCCCCTTCAATGGTGAAGCGCTCCTGGTGCAGCAGGCGCTTGATCTCGAGCAACGTCTCCACATCGCGTCGACGATAGAGGCGATGCTTGGCGCGGGTCTTGGTCGGCTTGAGAACGCTGAACTCGGTTTCCCAGTAACGCAAGACGTACGGCTTCACGCCGACGATGCCGGCGACCTCGCCGATCTTGAAGTAGAGCTTGTCGGGAACTTGCGCCTTGGCGGTGGGCACAACTCCCTCTAGTCGGGATTCATGGACTTCTTCAAGACCGGGCTGGCCTTGAAGGTGAGCACCTTGCGCTCGGTGATGACGATCTCATCGCCCGTTTGCGGATTGCGGCCTTTGCGGGGGCGCTTGTGGTGGACGACGAAGTTGCCAAAGCCGGAGATCTTGACCTTCTCACCGCGCTCGAGGCGGCCCTTGATCAGCTCGAAGATCGACTCGACGACGTCGCTGGCTTCCTTCTTCGAAAAGCCGACGCGCTCGTAAATGCGCTCCACGATATCGCCCTTCGTCATCGTCACGGCGCGTCCTCCCGGCAGCGTGCCAGCTGCCCGTTAGCGGCGGAACTCGATGGGCAACGCGGCGCTCAGGTCCGCGATCAGTTGCTGATGGAGGCGATTGACCTCGTCGTCGGTCAGCGTGCGGTCGGCAACCCGATAGGCGATCGAATACGCCAAACTTTTCTTGCCGTCTGGGATCGGTGGTCCTGTGTATTCGTCAAACAGCACAACCCGCTCCACCATTTGAGGGTTCCACTGGTGCACGAAGCGAACAACCCGCCCGGATGCGAAGTCGGCCTCGGCCACCACCGCCACATCACGCACAACCGCTGGAAATCGTGGCAAATCCGCGAAAACAGAGCGGGGCGGAAGATACTCAAGGGCTTGATCCAAGTCAAGTTCAAAAAGCCAGCATGGCTGATCCAACCCTAACTCAGCTTCGGTCTCGGGGTGCAGCGCGCCGACGATCGCAATCGGCACCGCGTCGATCATCGCCAGCGCCGACTTGCCCGGATGAAACGCGCGCTGCCCCTCGCCAGGACGCTCCCAGCGCACGCGATCGAGGATTCGCAATCGCCCCAGCACATTCTCCAACGCGCCCTTGGCATCGACGAACTCGACCGCGGTGCGCGGCCCGCCCAGGCCGGCGCTAGGTAGCTTGCCCGAAAGGACCGCCGCGAGTCGGTGCCCTTCGGCCGGTTTGTCGGCCATCCAGAATGCCTTGCCGACGGCAAAGGCGGCGACATCGGTCTCACCGACGTGGTGATTCGTCCGCGCGGCCAGCAGCAAACTCGGGCACAAACTGAACCGCAGCTCGGGCTCGTCAGTGATGATGGGATTGAGTACTCGCACCGGCTCAGCGGCCGGTACGCCAACGCCGCGGAACAGTTGATTCAACCGCGTCGACGTAAAGCTCCACATCACCATTTCGTTGAAACCCTGCGCCGCCAACATGCGACGCAGCTCCGCTTCCCACTCGCTCACTACCGGTCGTCCACCGCCGAGCAACTCGACCGTCGGCAGCGCCACCGGTATTCGATCGTACCCCAGGACTCGGATCACTTCTTCGATCAGATCGATCTCGCGTTCGAGATCGTGACGGTACGAAGGCACCGCAACCGCCAACACCTGCGCCGACTTCCCCTTCACTGTCGCGCCGAGACGCCGCAGTGCATTGGTTGCCTCCGCACGCGACACCGGCACGCCCAACATGAACTCGATGCGCGGCACGCGCAGATCGATCATCGTGCGCGGTCGCGGGGCGGGATATGCTTCGACAACGCCCGGCGCGATCTGACCGTGGGCCAGTTCCGCGATCAGCGCCGCCGCGCGGTCGATCGCCGGAACGACCCCCTCGACATCGACGCCGCGCTCAAATCGATACGACGCCTCGCTGCGCAATCCCAGGCGCTTAGCCGTCCGCCGCACCGACGCGGGATCGAAGCGCGCACTCTCGAGCAGAATGTTTCGCGTCTGCGCCGTAACCTCCGAATTCGCGCCGCCCATCACCCCCGCGATCGCCACCGGGTCCGCGCCCGTGCTGATCAGCAGATCGTTCGAATCAAGTTCGCGCTCGCGGTCGTCGAGCGTGCGCATGCGGCGGTCGCTACCGGCACGGCGCACGACGATCTCGCGGCGCGGTAGGCGATCGTAGTCGAACGCGTGCAGCGGTTGCCCGCGCTCCAGCATCACGTAGTTGGTGACATCGACGATGTTGTTGATCGGGCGCAGATCGGCGGCGATCAACCGCCGCTGCAACCACGGCGGTGACGGCCCGATCTGCACGTCGGCGACGTAGCGGGCCGCGTAGCGTGCGCACCCCGCCGGATCATCGATCCGCACCGCAATGCGCGCTGCCGTGGGTTCGCCGCTCTCGCGCAGACGGAACGCGGGCTGGCGTAGCTTCACTTCGTACAGCGCGGCGACTTCGCGCGCCAGCCCGAGGATGCTCAGGCAATCGCCGCGATTCGGCGTCGGTGCGACTTCGAGAATGGTCTCCTCGATACCGAGATGGCGCGCCAACGGCATACCCGGCTCAGCGTCGGCCGCGAGCACCAGCAACCCGCTCGCGTCTTCACCGAGACCGAGTTCGACCGCGGAGCACAACATCCCGGCGGATCGCACTCCGCGCACTTCCGCGACCTCGATCCGTCGTCCGTTCGGCAATACGGTTCCCGGCGTCGCGTACGGCACGCGCAATCCCGCTTGTACGTTCGGTGCGCCGCAGACGACCTGATGCAATTCGTTCCCCGCGCCGCGCACGCGGCACAGAGTCAGCCGATCCGCCTGCGGATGACGCTCGACCGCAACGACTTCGCCAACGACCACACCTTGCAACTCGCGTCCGCGCTCTTCGATGCGCTCGACTTCAATGCCGGCGAGCGTCAACCGTTCGGCCAACTCGGTCGCCGACACCGTGATGTCGACGAACTCGCGCAACCAATTCAACGGAACTTTCATCGCTGCTGCTCAGAACTGGCGCAGGAAACGCAGGTCGCTGCCATAGAGCAGTCGGATGTCGGTGATCTCGTACTTCAGCATCGCGACCCGTTCGATGCCGATGCCGAAAGCGAAACCCGACACTTCCTCGGGATCGTAGCCGACGAAACGAAACACGTTCGGATCGACCAGGCCGCAGCCGAGAATTTCGAGCCAGCCGGTTGCCTTGCAGAGCCGGCAAGTCGCATCGCGACCGCCGCATTGGAAGCAGCCGATGTCCACTTCCGCGCTCGGTTCGGTGAACTGAAAGAACGACGGCCGGAAACGCACGGGCGTGGCACTGCCGAACAGGCGCTGCAGCGCCAGCGTCAGCACGCCTTTGAGATCGGCGAAGGTGACGCGTTTGTCGACCATCAGCCCTTCGATCTGATGAAACATCGGCGAGTGAGTCATGTCGTAGTCGTGACGATAGGCGGCACCCGGCACGATCACCCGCAGCGGCGGTGGCTGCGACTCCATGACCCGGATCTGCACCGGCGAGGTATGCGTGCGCAGCACCAACTCGTCGCTGACGAACAGCGTGTCTTGCATGTCACGGGCCGGATGATCGTGCGGAATGTTGAGCGCCTCGAAGTTGTGGTAGTCGTCCTCGACGTCGGGTCCTTCGACCACGGAGAAGCCCAGACCGCCAAAGACCGCGATCAGTTCCTCCATCACCTGCGTGAGCGGGTGGAGGCTGCCGAGCAAGCGGCGGCGGCCGGGCAAGGTGATGTCAAGGCGTTCTTCGACGGCGCGGCGCGCGCGCTCTGTGGCACGCAAATCGGCGAGCGTCTGGGTGATGCGGGTTTCCAGCTCGTCCTTGATCGCGTTGAGCACCACGCCCATCGCCGGGCGTTCCTCGGGTGGCACGTCGCGCATCTGGCGCACGACGAGGGTCAGTTCGCCCTTGCGGCCGAGGTACTGCACGCGCAGCAGCTCGATCTCGGCATCGGTCTTCGCGATGGCCAACGCGGCGAGTGCTGCGCTGCGGATCTGTTCGAGCGTCTCTTTCATTCCCCACAAACGACAAACCACGAGGCCCGCGCGGACCTCATGGTTTGTTGTGCAATGTTGGAACTACGTGAGGCCGCTTAGCAGCCGGTTGAACAACCCGCCCATGCTTCGAGACGCTCCTGGCGGAACTCCTCAGCACGAGCGGGTTTTGGCATGTGCACAAGGTTTTTCTCCGCTCACCCTGAGGAGGCGCGCAGCGCCGTCTCGAAGGGCCAAAACGCTTTCAACTGTTAGGCGGCGAGGTGCGACTTCGCGAGGTTGGCGACTTCCGCGAAACCCGCGAGATCGCGCGCGGCGAGATCGGCCAGCATCTTGCGATCGATCGCGATGCCGCCTTTCCTCAACCCGTTCATGAGCCGGCTGTACGACAACCCGAGTTGGCGTGCGGCCGCGTTGATGCGCATCACCCACAGACTGCGGAACTCGCGTTTCTTCACCCTGCGGTCGCGGTAGGCGTAGGCTAGGCCGCGCTCGACCGTCTCACGCGCTTGGCGATACTGCTTGCGCCGGCCACCGACGTTGCCTTTCGCCAGCTTGAGGATCTTCTTGTGGCGGGCCTTCCCTTTGGTCCCGCGCTTTACTCGGGGCATGCTCCGGTTCTCCTTACTCGTGCGACTAGTGCGCGTCGGCGTTTAGCATCCGCGCCCTTGCCACACAAGCTACATGTACGGAATCAGCCGCTTGATCGCGCGCTCGTTGCTGGGGTGGACGATGCCGCCGTGGCGCAG
>JBGOUW010000023.1:0-18002 GCA_041477755.1 Binatia bacterium | reverse complement strand
TGGCGTGTCCGCAGTCACCAATGGCCGGCCGGCCGAGAGCATATCGTACACTTTGCACGGGATCACTCGGCGAGCCTTCGCGGTGGTACCAAAGATCCCAAGCCCGATGTGCGACCGATGAATTTGCTCGCGGAGCTCTGCTGGCGGCAGGAAGCGGGGGACGAATGTCACGTTGTCCGCTCCGCGCGCCCGCACCCGAGCCTCGTCCAACCCCTGCCCCGTGCCTATCAGCGTGAACTCGACACCGGCGGTGCGCAACGCGGCGGCTGCCTCGAGAATCACCGACACACCGTGGAGAGGGATGTGCGTTCCGAACCAGATCACCCGCAAGGGCGCGCCAGCGGGTTCGGTTGGCGGTTCGTCTCCAGGAGGCGAGAAGCACTCCGGCTCCTCGCCGACCAGCACGCGACCGAGCTTGTCGGCGGGTACGTGGAAGTCTGCAACGTAGTGGCGCATCATTTCCACCGTATCGACAATGACAAAGTCGGCGAATCGACAGGCAAGCTGATCGAGAAGCCGCAGCAGGTGCGCCCGCATGGATCGCGCAGGAACCAGCGCGCGATCTTCGACAACGGTGTCGTAGAGGGAGACAAACGGATCGAAGAGGACTGGCCGCCGGCGCCAGAGCGTGAGCAGCCGCACGAGCACAATGTCGAGGTGCCCCTCCGCGCCAACGAGGATCGCATCGTGGTCGCCAATCGAGAGCAGTCGACGCGCAAGCGCCGCCTGCGTTCGGAGCACCTGCAACAGATTGCGCACCGAGAAAAGCGAATGCGCCGCACGGACTCGTTCGCCGCTGGTAGGCCACAGCGGCTGCCGGCACTCGTCGACCACGACGCCGCGTTCGCGCAGCCCGCGCAGCAGCACCCGGGTACGGGGATAGCCCGGCTCCGTGCTCGCCGTACCGAAGAAGAGCACACGGAGCGGTGCTTGGTCTCCTTCGGCCGGCTGCCAGGGTCGTTCCTCTATTGCGTTCATTTGCGCGTCAGCTCAGAAAAACGCTCCATCCTTATTTGCTCGCAACGCCCGGCGACGCAAACGGAACGACGGCGACTTGCATCCCGCGACATGGGCCTTGCCCCTGGTGAATTCTTCGAGCATCTGTTCTACAAGACACTCGGGCTGGGGGGTATCGGGCGGTGCGGAAGGACGTTCACACCTTGAGTAACCTCATGACCGGCGGCTTGCAGGATCATCGCGTTGCGGTCGCGTACGACCATAGCGCGCGCCAATACCCAGCGCCGCCCTTTGCCCCGCCTGTCGTGTATCCGGAGCTGGCGCGTTTGCGCGGTGGGCGCGAGACCGATGCGTCGAACCGCGTCTACCCCTTGGTGCGCCAAGCGTTGCGCGATCTCGGCCTCGATGCCGCGCACGCCGACAGCGATCAGTGGAATCCGCTCGGCGACGTGATCCGCCCCGGTGACACCGTGCTGCTCAAACCCAATCTTGTGCGACACTTCCATGGTTTCGGCTGGGATCCGCTGCCGCTGGTGACGCACGCGGCGGTGGTGCGCGCGATCGTCGACTACGTCGACCTGGCGTTGGGCAACGACGGCGCGATCGTGATCGCCGACGCGCCGCTGCAAACGGCGGACTTCGCCGCGGTGACCGAGTTGGCCGGGCTGCAGGCGTTGGCCGCTTGGTACGAACGCAACCGCGGCCGGCCGCTGCCACTGCTCGACCTCCGCCTCACCGCGGCACTCACGACGGCGAGCGGGTACATCACCGGACACGCCGGGCGCGCGGGCGACGACGCTGGTTACGTCGCCGTCGATCTCGGTTCGCAGAGCTGCCTGGCGCAAATCTCCGGCGCCTACGCCGGCTTTCGCGCGACCAACTATGCTCCCGCCGCGATGCGGCAACACCACAACCCAAAGCGCCACGAGTATCTCATCGCACGCCAGGTGCTCGATGCGGATGTCATCCTGAACATCCCCAAGCTGAAAACGCACCGCAAAGTCGGCGTGACCGCGGCGCTCAAGAACATGATCGGGATCAACGGCCACGAGGATTGGCTGCCACACCATCGCCGTGGCGCGCGTGACAACGGCGGCGACGAGTACTGGCATCGCAGCCGCTGGAAGGCCATCAGCGGGCATTTGCTCGACCTCGAAGAGGCGCAGACGAATCCTAAGATGAAGCAATTGCTCCGCATCGTCCGACGCGCCGCCGGCGGCGTATCGCTGCTGACCCGGCGCGACTCATTCATGGAAGGCAGTTGGTGGGGCAACGACACCTTGTGGCGCACGGTGCTCGATCTCAATCGCATTCTCTACTATGCCGACCGCAGCGGCACGCTGCAGCTCACCCCGCAGCGCCGCGTACTCACGGTGATCGACGGTATCATCGCCGGCGAGGGCGAAGGCCCGCTGGAGCCGACGGCGAAGCCATGCGGCGTCATCATCGCCGGCCATAACCCCGTCGCGGTGGATGCCGTCGCCGCACGCATGATGGGCTTCGACTATCAGCGCATCCCGATCATCGCGCGCGCCGGCGAGATCAAATCGTATCCGCTGATCGACTTTCCCTACTCGGCGCTCGCGGCCCGCTCGGCGCGGCGTGAGTGGGACCGACTCGATCCGTTGTCGCCGGGCATGAGTCTGGAGTTCCAGCCAGCCGCCGGATGGCGCGGCGTGATCGAGCTGGCGGCGCACGCGATCCACGACAACCGTCCGTGACCCATGGCGCGACTGTCCGTGTGTATGGTGGTGGCCAACTACCCTCCGCACGGCGGCGGCTCCGAGCGGCAGTGCGCCCTGCTGGCGCGACATTTGGCGCAACGCGGGATCGACGTGACCGTGTTGACGCGGCGCCTCGATGAAGCGGACTCGGCAACCGCACCGGGCGTCACGGTGCATCGACTTGGCCGAACGTTGGCGGGTCGATGGTCACGGGCGATCGGCTTCGGATTCGCCATCGTGCGTCACTTGCGTGCACAACGCTACGACATCGTTCACTGTCACGGCTTCGAGCCGTTGGCGCTGGCCGGCGTCGTCGCCCAACAGGTGCATGCGTTGTACGAGCGATTGGTCGCGACGTGAATCAGATGGCCAGACTCGCCCTGATCTCTCGCACCGGCCAGCCGCCATCCCGGCGAGTGCAGCTCGCGAGCGTCGCAGTGATCGCCGCCCTAACGATCGGCGTCTTCTGGCCGACGGTTCACAACGAATTTCTGCCACTGGGGTTTGATGACTCGTTGATCACCGACACGGAGGCGATCCGCGGCCTCGATTGGGCGCACGTGCGCGCGATGGCCACCGAATTTACGCCAGCGCACTATGTTCCGCTCACCTTGTTGTCGCTCGCGCTCGACTACCATTGGTGGGGGCTCGATCCGCGCGGCTACCATCTCACCAACGTGCTGCTGCACGCGCTCACTGCCGTGCTGGTCTACAGCTTCCTCAGCCCACTATTCCGCTCCGCCGCGGCGCCGCTCATGGCGGCGCTGATTTTCGCGCTACATCCGCTACAGATGGAGGCCGTGAGCGTGGCGATCCAACGCAAGACGGTGCTCTCCGGTGCGCTATTCTTCCTCACGCTGATCGGGTACCGGCGCTGGTGCGAATCGCAACAGCGCCGGTGGTACGTCGCTGCACTGGTCGCGTTCGCGGCGGCCGCGCTGGCGAAACCCAGCGTGGTCACGCTGCCATTCGTGCTCGTGCTGTACGACTACGCCTTTGTCGATGGCCGCGTACGGCTCGCCGACAAGCTGCCGTTCATCGCGCTCAGCGTTCCTATCACGCTGGCTGCGGTCGCCGCCCACGCGCGGATCGACGCGCTGCACCCGCCACACGGCGGCACCTGGCTTGCCCACCTTCTGATGATGAGCCGAGTGACGTTGGAGTACGTGACGGCGATGGTGCTGCCGCTCAATCTGTCGCCCATCTACTACTACCCGCGCGAGATGGCGTACGCGCCGCTCAACTTTGTCGCGCTGGCGGTCATCGTCTGCACATGCGGCGCCGCGGTGTGGCACCGCCGCCGGTATCCATGGGTCTTCTTCGGCTTGGCGTGGTTCATCGTGGTGCTCGCGCCGGAGTCGAATCTGGTTCCACTCGCACAGCTGCGGGCGGATCGATTTCTGTATCTGCCGGTGCTCAGCGTCGCGATCGCGGCGGCGGTGCTGGTGGAGCGCGTGTCGGCGCGCGTTTTCGTGATGGGCTCGTATGGCATGATGGGCTCGTATGTCTTGATCGGAGTTCTGGCCATACTGACCTACACGTCGGCGGGCGTATGGCACGACGACGTGAGCGCGTGGCGCCGAGTGGTCGAGCGCCATCCCTGGTGTGGCACCGCGGCTCACATGCTCGGCGTGGCGTACGCCGATGCTGAGCAGCCAACGCAAGCCTTCGCCGCATGGACTGAGGCGGTTCGCCTCAAGCCCGACCTCGCCGAGCCTCATCTCTATCTGGCTCGCTGGTACGCAGCGCGCGGCGAGAATGAGGTGGCAGGCCTTGAAGTCGACCGCTACCTTGCGCTAGCACCGGGCAACCCGGACGGGCTGGCGTTGCGCGAGCAGTTGCGGCAACGGATCGGGCCATGAGCACCGGCGCCGAGGGGACGTGACGCATGATCCTGCTGATGGGCTTCATCTTCGGCGCTGCCATCGGCAGCTTTCTCAACGTCTGCATCTACCGCCTTCCCGCCGGTGAGTCGGTGGTGACACCGCGCTCGCGCTGCCCATCGTGCCACACGCCCATCCGCTCTTCGGACAACATCCCGATCGTGAGCTATCTCCTGCTGCGCGGGCGCTGTCGCGGCTGCGGCGTGGCGATCTCAGCGCGCTACCCGTTCGTCGAAGCGCTCACCGGCGTAGCCGCCATAGCCGCAGTGGCCCGCTTTGACCTGTCGCCTGAGGCGGTGGCGGCCTTCGTGTTTCTCGCCGCCATGATTGTGGTGACCTTCATCGACCTCGATCATCAAATCATTCCCGACGTGATCAGTTTGCCCGGCATCGTCGTTGGCCTGATGGTGTCGCCGCTGCTCAAGACCCCGGGCTTCCAGAGCGCGTTCATCGGCGCGCTGCTCGGCGGCGGGGTTCTGCTGGCCGTCGCCTTTACCTACGAGAAGCTCACTGGGCGTGAAGGCATGGGCGGCGGCGACGTCAAGCTGCTCGCAATGATCGGCGCGTTTCTCGGCTGGAAGGCGGTTCCGGTTACACTGCTGCTGGGGTCGCTGGCGGGCTCAGTCGTCGGGATCGGGCTGATGCTCGGGCGCGGCACGGACTCGCGTGTGCCGATTCCGTTTGGGCCCTTTCTCGCCGCCGGCGCCGTGTGCGCGCTGTTCTTCGGCGACGCGCTGATCGCCTGGTACCTGGGAATCGCGGTCGGCGTCTAGTCCGACGGCTCTCGTCCACCATCTCTGCCTCTTGTCCGCGCCACCGCGCTGGACGTAGCATCCGCCGCTCTGCGATCTCGTCAAGGGCGGGCTACGATGGCGGCTGTCCGGGAATCTCACGGCTTCACACTACTCGAGCTGATCGTGGCGTTGGCGATCACCACCACGCTCGCCGGCACCGCGCTGCTCGGATACCAGCAGATGGCGGAAGAACTGCGCCTCAATCACGCGGCGCGCCAGGTCATGCTCGACCTCGCAAGCACTCGCACCCGCGCCCTGGCCGAGAACGTCGGCCGGCGTCTGGTGTTCCTCGCCGACCGCGATGCCTATCAACCACAGCGGCAAAACGGCTCGCACTACGATGACGACGGAGTCGCGGTGTCCCTGCCGGCCGGCATCGATCTCACCGACTGTACGGCCGCGAGTTCGGCGATCACTTTCCGTCCGCGCGGCAACGCGTCGACGTTCGGGACGATCACCCTGCGCAATGCCCCGGGGCACGAGCGCCGCGTGGTCATCGACATCGCCGGCCGCATTCGGGTGGAATGATGGCTGCGCGCAGCGCCCATCTCGGCTTCAGTCTGATCGAAGTGATGGTCGCGCTCGTGCTGTTCGGCATAGTCGCCAGCGCCGTGGCGCAGACGGTGGTGGTGTCGCAGCGCGGCCGGCAGATCAGTGAAAACTGGATGCGCGCGAACGCACTGGCAGAGGATCGCATCGAAGCCATGCGCGCCGGAGTCATCGACGATCCAACACCCGACTCCGGCATCTTCCACCGCACCAGCACACTGTCCGCGGTGGCCGGCCACCGCCGGCTCGTCCGCATCGACGTGTCCGTCATCTGGACTGACACCGAAGACCGAACCCTGGCGCTCTCGACGATGATGCGGCGATGACGCGGCTCGGAGTCAATGTCCACGGTTTCTCGCTGCCGGAAGTGCTCGTCAGCACGTTCTTCGTTGGCTTCTTCGGCCTCATGCTGCACGAGTTCCATCGCACCGTACTCAAGAGCGTGCGCACGCAAGAAGAGGTCGCGCAGGCACAACTAGCGGCACGCGTTGCGATCGAGATGATGAGCCACGAGTTGCGCGTAAGCGGGTACAGCGGCGCCGGCCAGCCGCTCGTGGGACTGCGCGTGGCCACACCGCAGCGGATCGATATCCAAGCCGACCTCACCGGCGACGGCGACACCGACGACGCCAACGAGGTCGTCAGCTATCGCTACGACAGTTCGCGCGAAGCACTGATGCGCGCGACCGGAGGCGCCGCCCCACAACCCATGGTGGAGCGCGTTCCGGCGGGATTGTTCACGCTGCGCTATCGCGACCAAGCCGGCGGGGAACTCACTGGGGACCTCGACGCAACCGCCCGCGGCCGCGTCCGCGCAATCGAGATCACTCTCGGCGTGGTGTGCATCACCACCGACCCGGCCTTGCCGACCGCGCGGGTGATCGTCGAGACCGGGCGCATTCAGCTGCGCAACCCGGCGTCATGAACACCACCGATCATCGCCAGCACCGTTCGTCCGAGCGTGGCAGCGCCCTCATTGCAACGTTGGGAACCACCGCGGCCATCCTTCCGCTGGCGGCAATGATCGCCCTAGTGGCGCGCGCCAGCTTCTACATGCACCACAACACCCGCGCGCAATCAGAAGTTTTCTATGCGGCCGAAGCCGGATTGGAATACGCCGTAAGCGAGCTGACGCCGGCGATGACGTTCGACCAGCTGCTAAACGGACCCGACGGACACAACGGCACCACCGACGACGGCGAGTTCCCATTTCGCGCCGGCGCGCCGGCCTTCTTCCCGCGTGCGCCCCTGCGCTACCAAGTGCGCGTCGAACGAGTGAACAGTGCGCTGCTGCGCCTCACATCAGGGGCCGATGGCGTGCGCAACGCGCACGCCGCAATTGAAGGGCTCGTCGGCCGCGACGCGGCGCCTTACGTGCCCGCGGCCATCTACGCGGACGGCGTCGGCAGCATTGCCGTCGGCTCCGATGTCATCGTGAGCGGTTTCGATCACGCCGCCGGCGACCCCCCCGACCTGCCCACGGGTAGCGGCGCCGCACTGCCTGGACTCGGTGTCGGCGGTGCCGACGGCGCAACGGCGGCGCAATCGCAGCTGAGCCCGGCCGAGCGCGCGCGACTCGTTGGCGAAGGGGGCGCGCCGAGCGTGAGTGAGGCCGACCCGATCGACGTCCGTTCACTCGCGGATGCGCTCGCCATGATAGCCGCGGTGAGCACGTCGTCGGGTGCGCTCAGCGGTGGAGTGCAGCTCGGAACTGTCGTCGCACCGCAGATCACCGTCGTGACCGACGCCGGTGACATCGCCGGCCCAGTGACCGGCGCCGGCGTCCTCATTGCGCCCGCGGGCCTTCACATCGTGGGCGACTTCACCTTCCACGGTCTGGTGCTCGCCGACGGCGGCATCGTGTTCGGCAACGACAGTCGCGTTGCCATCATCGGCAGTCTTTGGCTCGGCGGTACCAGCGGCACACTCAATCTGGCCGGTACCAGCTCCATCAGCTACAGCCGTAGTGACATCGCCGCGGTGGACCAACGCTGGGCCGGCCGTTTGCCGCACGCTCTGGTGCTCAAGGGCTGGCGCGAAGTGCTGTGACACGGCCGGTACGGGGCGTTGCTTTTGCAAGCGCGGCAGCGTGAAGTTATAAGTGAACAGAACCGCGCCGCGCCGCCACTCCGTGGGCGACGCGGCTGAGAGGTCGAGCAGGGTTATGAGCAAAACGATCCTGGTGGTCGAAGACGATGTGGACAACCGGCGCATCCTAACCAAGGTGCTCACCACCGAAGGCTACACGGTGATCGAAGCTGTCGATGGCATTGAGGGGCTGGCCAAAGCCCGCGACCGGCGTCCCGATTTGATCCTGATGGATCTCGCGCTTCCCCACATGGACGGGTTGGAGGCAACCCGTCAGATCAAGGCCGATCCCACTGTGCGACACATCCCGGTGGTCGCTCTCACCGCGTTTGCTATGCGGGGTGACGAGGAGCGGGCGCTCGCCGCCGGGTGCGATTCTTACATTCCCAAGCCTGCCCGACCCATGCTAATTCGCGCAGTCGTGAAGCAGTACCTGGAACCGGGAGGCGGCCGCACATGACGAATCGACTCGCACAGCGCTACTGCCCTGGGCTAGAGTGACCCTATGAGCGAGACGATTCTCATCGTCGATGACAACCCGGATAGCATCACCATCCTCCAGAGCATCCTCGGAACCCGTGGCTACGGTGTCGTGTCCGCCGAGTCGGGCGTGGCCGCGTTGCGCACGCTACAATCTGAACCCCCTCCCGACCTCATCTTGCTTGACGTGATGATGCCGGAGATGAACGGCATCGAGGTGCTGCAAAAGATCAAGGAGAGCCATACCACCGCCAAAATTCCGGTCATCCTCGTGACTGCCAAGACTCACGACGAAGATGTACTGAGCGGCTATCAGTACGGTGCCGATTACTACATCACCAAACCCTTCACCGCGAAGCAGCTCTTCTATGGCATCGATCTGGTGCTGGGTAAGAGCGGAGCCCCGCGTGCGTGACCCCCGCGGCCGCTTGATCGCATTCGAAGGCACCGAAGGCACCGGCAAGTCGACCCAACTGCGGCTCGTGGCCGACGCGCTCCGACGCGATGGCCACCGCGTGCGCTTGACGCGCGAACCAGGCGGCACCCCACTCGGCACCGAGATCCGCCGCCTCGTGATGCACGCCGACACCGACGTACCGTCCCCGCTCACCGAACTCCTGCTCTACCTCGCCGATCGGGCGCAGCATCTCGACGCGGTGATCCGACCCGCGCTCGCGGCGGGCGAACTGGTCCTCACCGATCGCTTCTCGGTCTCAACCATCGCCTACCAAGGCTACGGGCGCCAACTCGATCTCGACACCGTGATCCGGCTCGACACGTTGGTCCGCGGCGACGTGAGTGCGGACCTGACAATTCTGCTCGACAGCCCGGTCGACATCGGGCTGCGCCGCGCGCATGGCGACGATCGCTTTCACCGCGCCGACGTCGCCTTCCACCAACGCGTGCGGCACGGCTTCCTCGCACTCGCGGGGCAAACGCCCGACCGCTTCCACATTGTCGACGTCACCCGGCCGTGTGAAGACGTAACGGCCACCATCGTCTCGGCGATCCGCTCATGGCTGCAAACGAGGTGATGACCTTCGCCGCGGTGCGCGGCCACGCGCGCGCCATCGCACAACTGCAGGCAGCGCGCGTGCGTGACCGTCTCGCCCACGCGCTGCTGATCACCGGCGCCGAGGGCATCGGAAAGCAGCGTCTGGCCACCGCAATGGCCACCTGGCTCGCGTGTACTGCCGGCGCCATCGACGCGTGCGGTCAATGTTCCGGGTGTCGCCAGATGGCCGCGGGTACGCATCCGGACATGCGGATCGTCACGGTCCCGTCCGGCAAGAAGGACATCCGCATCGACACGGTGCGCGAGCTGCGCACCTTCATGCAACTCACTCCACTCAACGCGCCGTACAAGGTCGCGATCATTCACGACGCTCATGCATTGAACCTCAATGCGCAAAACGCCCTGCTCAAGACCCTCGAAGAGCCGCCGCCCCGTTCGCTGTTGATCCTGGTGACGCACAGTCCCGGCACGTTGCTCCCGACGGTGCGCTCGCGCTGCCAACGGATACCGTGCGCGCCGCTGCCCGACACCGTCGTAGTCGACATTCTGGGCACGCACGGAGTGCCGACCGACGAAGCCCGTGTGGCGGCCGCATACGCAGAAGGGAGTCCCGGGCGCGCATTGCAATTGCGCGGAGCGCTCGGCGCTCGGCGCCAACAGCTGTTGAACAATCTTGCGCAGCTGCCCACTGCCGGATATGTTCGCGCCACGCAAATGATTCACGACGCAACAGGGCGCGACGAGCCGGCACTGCCGATGGCGCTGATGTGGACCTGGTATCGCGATCAAGCGGTGGTGGCGACTGGCGCCGATGTCGGTTTACGCAACGCCGATTTTTCCGCGCTGCTCCCGGTGAGCGATGCCACCGTCGCGGTGCGCCACGCCGACGCGGTCGCCGACGCGCTCGCGTGCGTGCGGCGCGGCAACCCCAATCGCCAACTCTTGCTCGAGGCACTCTTTCTCCGCCTGGGACGCTGAGTCCGCGGTCGCCGCAGGCTCCCGACTCCATATGACTCGCTTCTACGTCACCACACCAATCTATTACATCAACGCCGAGCCGCACATCGGGCATTTCTACACCACGATGATCGTCGACGTACTCGCCCGCTGGCATCGCCGCCGCGGCGACGACACCTTCTTTCTCACCGGCACCGACGAGCATGGCGACAAGATCGCCAACGCCGCCGCCGCGGCGGATCTCGCGCCCAAAGCGCACGCCGATCGGGTCAGCCAGATCTTCCGCGACACGTGGGCGGCGTGCGGCTTCTCGCACGACGCCTTCGTTCGCACCACCGACCCCGCGCACGCCGCGATCGTGCAGAACTTCCTCGCCCGCCTACACGCCACCGGCGACATTTACTTTGGCAGCTACAGCGGCCTGTATTGCACCGAGTGCGAGCGGCTCCTGACCGAGAAGGAGTTGGTAGACGGCAAGTGTCCGGATCACCTCACGGCGCCGAATGTGGTGAGCGAAGACAACTACTTCTTCCGCATGAGCAAGTACCAGGCGCGTTGGCTCGCCGAGTTGGAGGCGCGCCCCGAGCTGATCATGCCGCAGCAGTTTCGCAACGAAGTGCTGTCGCTGCTACGCGGCGAGGCGCTCGGCGATTTGTGCATCTCGCGCCCCAAGTCACGCTTGACGTGGGGCATCGAGCTGCCGTTCGATACCAACTACGTCACCTACGTGTGGTTCGACGCGCTGATCAGTTACGTCAGCGGCCTGCAGCTGCGGGGCCAAGAGGCCTTCGACCGGCTGTGGCCGGAGGTGCACCATGTCATTGGCAAGGACATCTTGAAGCCGCACGGCGTCTTCTGGCCGACGATGTTGCTGGCACTCGGTCTCCCGCTCTACCGCCAGCTGCGCGTCCACGGGTACTGGAACCACGGCGGGAGCAAGATGTCGAAGACGCTGGGAAACGTGATCCGGCCGCTCGACATGAAGGCGCGCTACGGGCTCGATACGTTCCGCTACTTCCTGCTGCGCGAGATGGCGTTCGGGCAAGACGCATCGTTCACCGAGGACGCGTTCATCACGCGCGCCAACGCCGATCTCGCCAACAACCTCGGCAACCTGGTGAGCCGCACGCTGTCGATGCAGCAACGCTACTTCGAGGGCCACGTGCAACCCCTCGGCGAGCTCACCGACGACGATCGCGCCTTGATCACCGCCTTCGAAACCGCCGCGCGCGAAGTGCAGGCGTTTACCGCACAGATGGCGTTCCATCGCGCACTCGAAGCGCTGTGGCGCGCCATCGATCACACCAACAAATACGTCGTCACCACGGCGCCATTCACGCTGGCGAAGGACGGAGCGCAGCGGCCGCGCGTCGGCGCCATTTTGCACCACCTGCTGGAAGCCCTGCACGCCGCCGCCGTCGAGCTCGCGCCGTTCTTGCCGGAGACCAGCGCCCACATCGCCGCCGCGCTGAACATCCCGGAGCTGCCCGCCACCAGCGGTGGCTGGGGCACCCACTTCCCCGTCGGACATCGGACGGAGAAGTCGGTCATCTTGTTCCCGCGTATCGAGACCGACAAGTCGTGACGACCGCGGCCACGAAGGAGTTGCCGCACCTCGCGCCTGGTGTCGCGGCACTCGACTCGCATTGCCACCTCGACGAGGAGCGCTTTGCGGGGGATCGTGACGCGGTGATCGCACGCGCGCTGGACGCCGGCGTCAGCACGATGATCACCATCGGTGCGGGCGGCCCGATGCAGTGCAACTACGACGCGGTCGCACTCGCCACGCAGCATCCGGCGATCTTCGCAACCGTCGGCGCCCATCCGCACAACGCAAGTGGGTTGAACGACGATACGCTGGCGGAATTGGAACATCTCGCGGAGCAGCCCAAGGTGATTGCGATCGGCGAGACCGGCTTGGATTTCTACTACGACCACTCGCCACGCCCGCAACAGGAGGCGGCGTTTCGCCGCAGCATCGCACTGGCGCGGCGGGTCGGGCTGCCGCTGTCGATTCACTTGCGCGATGCCGACGATCCGGCGGCAGCGATCCTGCGTGAGGAACACGCGCACGAGATCGGCGGCGTGATTCACTGCTTCTCAGGTGGGCCAGCGGCGGCGCGAACGTTTCTCGATCTCGGCTTCCACCTGTCGTTCAGCGGCATCGTGACTTTCAAAGCGGCCGACGACATTCGCGCCGCGGCCACGGTGACGCCCGCGGACCGACTGCTGATCGAAACCGATGCGCCGTTTCTCGCCCCGGTACCCTGCCGCGGCCGCCGCAACGAGCCAGCGCTGGTGTTATTCACCGCCCGTGCGCTGGCGGAGTTGCGCGGCGTCGCGCTGGACGCGTTGGCTGCTACCGCTCGTGCCAACGCCATTGCCCTTTTCCGCTTGCCGCTTGCGTAGACGCTCACGCCGCGCGCTGGGCGCCGAGCGCATGCAATGCTTCGCGCAGTTGCGTGCCCGTGCACGGCTTGCTCAGCGTCGGTTGCGGCGGCAGTTGTATCCGTCGGCGGCTCTCGCTGCGCCACAAGCCGCCGGTCACGAAGATGACGCGCGCCGCAACAGCGGGCAGTTCGGCTTGCAGGCGGGCAAACACCTCGGGACCTGTAATGTCCGGCAAACGGACGTCGAGCAGCACCGCGTCAAACGATCGCTGCGCGAGCACCCGCAACGCCTCGCCTCCGGTCGCGACGCGTTCCGCGGTGAGCCCCTCATGCCGCAGCATCAGCATCAGCGCATCGGCAACTTGATCGTCATCATCGACGACTAACGCGCGCTGGAAACCCTCGAGCGCGACGCGGGGCGCTGCGGGCAAGACGAGGGAGAAGATCGCACCCTGGCCGGGTTCGCTCCGCACAGTCAGGTCGCCGTCGTGCGCGCGCACAATGCCGTAGCTCACGCTCAAGCCCAGGCCACTCCCTTCGTGCTTGGTGGTGAAAAACGGATCGAATACCCGCGGCAACGCATCGCTCGGAATCCCGGGGCCGGTGTCGCTGACATCAAGGCGCACGCGCTCAGCTTCTACCGTGCCGCGGATCGCAAGCGTTCCGCCCGCCGCACCCATGGCTTGGATCGCGTTGGTGAACAAGTTCACCAGCACCTGCTCGATCTGGCGCGCATCGGCCAGCACCGGTGGAAGCGTAGCTGGACAGTCCGTTGCCACCACGATGCCATAACGGCGCAGCTCGTGGTCGAGCAACGCCAAGGTCTCGCTCACCAAGCCATGCAGTTCAACGGCTTCACGCGTCGGCGCTTGCGGACGGGCGAAGCCCAGCAACGCCTGCACGATCGAGGCGATCCGCCGCCCCTGCCCCTCGACGCGCCGCAGCGCCGTCCGGAGTTCCTCGCGATCGACATCGGCGTCGGCCAACTCGGCTTGCACCAGAATCCCCACCAAGGCGTTGTTCACCTCGTGCGCGATGCCCGCGGCCATCTCGCCGCTGGCGGCGAGACGCTCGGCACGACGCAGTTGCTCTTGCAGCAGTTTCTGCTCCGAGATGTCTTCGAGGAGCGCCACGGCACCAACGATGCGATTGGTTTCGTCGCGGATCAGACTGGCATCGAGCATGATCGGAAACTCACGGCCATCGCGCCGCAGCGCGACCGCTTCGCCACGCCAGCCCTGAGCCGGTAACTCACGCCCCACCTCCTCCAACCAGCTGGGAGACAGGCCGTTGGTAAACGTCGTGGCATCCGTGCCGATCAGTTCATCGCGCGTGTAGCCGAACGTGCGCAGGAACGCGGCGTTGACGAACCTGATTCGGCGGCGTGCGTCGGTGATCAGCACGGCTTCGCCCGTGCTCTCTACCGCGCGCACAAGCCGGCGGCTTTCCTCGATCAGGCGTGCACGCTCGAGCGCCACCGCCGTCTGTCCCGCAACGCCATCGGCAAGCGTGAGGTCGCCCTGGGTGAAGGTCGCCCGGCCACGCTGCCGCGCCAGCTGCATCACGCCGAAAAATTGACCGCCGCTGCGCAGCGGTGCGATCAGCAGCGTCGGCACCGCGGGCACGCCGAGCGCCTGCCAATTGCTGGGCGACACCATCGCGCACTGCCCCAGCTGGCGTACCCATTCGAGGTCGGGCGCGTCCTCGGGGCGCAACCGCATCGCCCGAAATTGCTCCACGATCTCTCGTTCTAGTCCCGCCGCCGCGGCCCCGACGTAGACGCCGCTGTCGGCGTGCCACAGCAGCACGCTGCAATAGTCAACCGCCAAGACGCGCGGGACCACCTCGACGACCTTGGCAAGAATATCGTCGAGACGGGTGAGCCGGCTGATGGCCTCGCTGACGGCAAGCAGCGCTTCGGTGACGTTCGTCGTGGCCCGTTGGCGCTCTGCCGCCTCGCGCGCGCGAGTGATCTCTTGGCGGATCTGGGCTTCCTGCCGGCTCGTTTGGCGCAGAAAGTAGATGGCTCCGCCGGCAGCGATCACCAACACCAAGCCACGCACCAGCGCATTGATGCGGTGCTCGAGCTCCGGTGCCAGTGCCGCGTGCAGCGCGCTTGGCCCAATGTCGAGCGCCTGCGCGGCCACCAAAATCGCCAGACTGACCGCGCCGAACGCGATGCTCAGCATTCCGCACTCGGCACCAAACACGAATGCGTAGCTGAACACTTTGAGCAGAAAGATCAGGATGGCCGGGCTCGACAAACCGCCCGACGCCGCGATCACCAATACCAGCGGCGCGAGGTTACTGACTACGTCGAGGCACACCCGCCCTACCGGTAGGCGGCCGGCACGGTAGTCGATGGTCACAATCAGGTTGACGACGAAGTAGACGAGGAACGCGCCATGAACCAGCCACGGATACCCCACCGGTGTGTGGACGAGAAAGACTTCGTTGAACAGCACCCACGCCGCCAACCCTTCGACGACGCGCAGGACCAACAGTGGGTAGGCTGTTTGCCGTACGAGATCACGCTTCAGTCCAGCGGCGAGTGCGGCGAGCATCCGGGTCATAGCCGCGCGGCACTGTACGGCCGCCGTCGGACGGTGGCAAGCGCGGCTACTTGGCCGGCTTCTTCTTCTTCGCTTTAGGCGGCGCGCACGGCTTGTAGTGCTCGGGCAGCAGGTAGATGCTGAAGGCGTTGCTCTTCCCGATGGCCTGCTTGTACGTCACGGTCCCGATGTCCATCGTGAGCGGCGTCTTGCCGCGACGCGGCGCGGTGGCGCCGAGCGCGGCGCGAAAGCCGCCGTCGCTCCCGGTCCGACTGAAAACCGTCCAGCCGTTGATCGGCAACAAGACCTTCACAAACTGGTCCGCCAGCGGCTTTCCCGCTAGGTCCTGCAGTTTGCCAGTGATGAAGACATCGTACGGATAGGCGATGCGAGCACCCCAATTGGACCTTATGAGGCAGTCCCCACACAGCTCGCTGTCGGAAAATCCGTCGCCAACACCCTGCATGCACTTCGCGCTCGGCTTCGGGCTGCCTTTGCATTGATTGCAGATGACCGCGACCGCCAGCGTCTCGCCTTCCGGATCCTTCAATCGATACGCATCCGGAATCGTCGCGGCCAACACCGATGACGCCAACAGCATCACCCCCAACACTGCGTACACGCGGTTCATCACCATCTCCGTAGGTCCTCCTTGACGTCGGTCGCCCGCGCAGCACATTCACCGCGGCGCGACGTTGAGTAATTCAATGACGCTCCCTATACTGCATCGCCGTGCGTGGCTCAACGTCACCAACGCGTGGATGGCACACGATGACGCACAATAGCGCACACCGGTGAGAGATCGAACGCCGCCGCGTTGGGCGGTCTGGCTGCTGTTTGCGCTGGCCGCTTGGGTCTATTGCAACCACCTCGACACGCCGGCGCTACTCGATGACCCCAACGACGCCCAATACGCCGAGGTCGCCCGCGAGATGGTCGAGACCGGCGAGTGGATCAGTCCGCAACTCGACTACGTCGTATTCCTCAACAAGCCGCCGCTGACGTATTGGCTGATCAGCCTCTCCTACACGGCGTTCGGCGTGAACGAGTTCGCCGCCCGATTGCCCGGCGCGCTAACCGGATTGGTCTTGTTACTGCTCGTCTGGCGCTTGGGCTGTCGGTTGTGGGACGACTGGACCGGACTGACCAGCGCCGGCGTGCTCCTCGGCACCGCGGGGCTGCTGCTCGAACCACGGCAGGTACGGCCAGACCTGTTACTCACGGCCGCGATCGTCGGCGCGTTGCTAGCGGCGACCCGTCTGGCGCAGCGCCCGGACGACCGCGCCGCCGAGCGCATCACATTGATCGGCTGGCAAGCGTCGCTCGCGGTTGCGTTGCTCACGAAGGGTATCGTCGGCGTGCTCATACCCGGCGGCGCGCTCGTAGTCGCGCTGTGCGTCGGACGCCATAGGCGCAATATGGGCAATCCGAGATTGATCCGCACGCTACTCCAGCCACGTGCGTGGTGGCTGCTGCTGGCGCTCGTCGCGCCGTGGCACCTCGTCGTCGCCCAGCGCCATCCAGGTTTCGCGTCGGACTACATCGTCAACCAGCACGTCTTGTTCTTCCTCGATCGCAAATTTCCGCGCGACTCAGTGGGGATCGCGCTGTCGCAGTTCTGGCTGGCGTTCGCGCTCCGGCTGTTCCCATGGACGATCTTCGTACCGCTGGCCGTTGTCCATGCATGGACAGGTGCGCGCAACGACTTCGCGCGTTGGCGCGCGGGCTTACTCCTCGGATGGCTGGCCATGGTGATGGGCCTGTTCTCCGCCACCGGTTCGCGCATGGAACACTACGCAATTCCCGCCCTGCCGGCGTGCGCACTGATGATCGGAGCGCTGCTCCAGCACTTGCCGCGACGATCTGTTTTGTTGCTTCACCTGCTACCGCTCGCGGTGGCTGGGGTCGCAGCGCCGTTCGTTCTCCCGCGACTCGTCGCCGGCCAGGGCTGGCTCGCAGGTGTCACCGGCTTGAGTGATCTCGCCGCCAGCGCGGGCTGGCTGTTCGCGGTCGGCACGGTGCTGGCGCTGGGACTAACCCGCATTTCTCACGGTAAACGAAGCATCCGCCCGCTCGACGTGATATTTTCTTTGTACCAGCAAGGAAAACGAATCACGGGGAGGCGGGGCGGATGCAGACAGAGTGTTATCAAGAATCCTTCGGTTTCCAAAGCCTGGGACGGCGTGAAATTGTTGGGCGCTTCGACGGCGGGGCGATCACCTCCGACGGCGGCGGATTGCTTTTGCGCGAGGTGGATCGTCGACTGCGGCTGCTGGAGCGCTTTGCGGCGTGTTTCCGTGATCACCGCAACCCGGACGCAACGGAGTTCACGGCGCAGGAGTTGGTGACCCAGCGGGTGATGGCGCTGGCGCTGGGGTACGAGGATCTCAACGACCACGATGAGCTTCGTCTCGATCCGCTGCTGGCGGTGCTGGCCGGGCGTCAGGACCCCAGCGGTCAGGATCGCGTGCGCGAACAGGACCGCGGCAAGGCGCTGGCGGGGAAGAGCACGCTCAATCGCTTGGAGCTGAGCACGCCCGAGCAGGCCGCCGGCGAGCGGTACAAGCGCATCGCGGTGGAGAGCGATGAGGTGGATCGGTTGCTGGTCGACGT
>JBGOUW010000185.1:0-8775 GCA_041477755.1 Binatia bacterium | reverse complement strand
CTCAAAGACAAGCTCGGCACGCGCTCGGTACCCACCGCGGAGCTGGAATTCGACGGCACGCTCGCCGAGCCGGTAGCGGGGTTGTCCGACGGTACGCGCAACATCACGCCGATGCTGAACATCACGCGTACTTGGAACGCCGTCTGTGCCGCAGCCGCGATGCGTCGCGGCGTCGCCCTCGCGCGCGACAACGCTCGCCGTCGCGTCGCCTTCGGCGCGCCACTGTCGGAGAAGCCACTCCACCTCGACACCCTCGCAACCATGCAGGCCGAGACCGAAGCCGCGTTCGCGATTGTGTTCCACGCCGTCGCGCTGCTTGGCCGCGAAGAGCTTGGCGTCATCACCGATGAAGAGCGCGCCGTGTTGCGTGTGCTGCAACCGATCGTGAAGCTGACCACCGGCAAGCAAGCGCTCGCGCTTGCCAGCGAAACCCTCGAAGCCTTCGGCGGCGCCGGCTACGTCGAGGACACGGGGTTGCCCGTGCTGCTGCGCGACACCCAAGTGCTATCGATTTGGGAAGGCACGACCAACGTACTCTCGCTCGACGTCTTCCGCGCCATCAGCCGCGAAGGTGGTCTCGCGCCGTATCTTCACACGGTCCGCCAGCGCGCCAGCGTAGCGAGTCATGCGACGCTCATTCCGGCTGCGCGGGCCGCAGTCGCCGCGGCCGACCACGCCGAAGCATGGCTGGCGGATGCGCATCGACACAGCGCGACCGCGCTTGAAGCTGGAGCCCGTCGTTTCGCGCTCACGCTTGGCCGTTCGCTGGAGTTGGCCCTACTGATCGAGTCTGGTCAATGGGCTATCGATCAGCGTCACGACGGCCGCCCCGCGGCCGCCGCGGTGCGGTTTGCGAGTACCGGAGTTGATTGCCTCACTGCGCCTGACGAAGTCGATGCGTCGAATCGCGCGCTGGCAATGGACGAGGAGCTGGCGCTGTCGTGAAGGCATACCCCCAATTGTGTCGCCTTTCGTAGCCGCGGCTGAGCCGCCACGTTGGGGGTTCCTATGGTGTCCGCGCCGATCTACGATCGCATTGCTGATGACTACGCACCGATTCGCAGGACGGATACTCGCATCGCCGAGCGAATCCACTCCGCTTTCGGGGACGCCGCTTCCGTCATCAACGTGGGCGCGGGAACAGGTTCTTACGCAAGACCGACCTCAGGATCTTTCAACGCGTCCACCGCGATAGGCGTCTATTCTCAGTCGCTCTTCGACTTGCGAAGCGCAATCGGCGACGCATCAAGCACGATCGGTCCTCGCCCGGTTTGCACCACATCGCGTTTCGCGCCACGAGTCGTGCAGACGTCGATGGCCTCTTCATGTTCCTCGAAAGGATTGGTGCTCAGGTTCTCAATCAGCCGGCCGACTATCCGCAGTAAGCGCCGGGCTACTATGCGGTCTTCTTCACAGACCCAGACGGCCTCAAACTTGCGGTTGTGCATGTGCCCAACCCGCCTCTGGTTTCCGCTGACAACGGGAGCACGCCCGCCAAGACTCCACTGCCGGCGGTGAGGCGGTCTGAGCGACCTCGGCGTAGGCACTCTCGCCGAGGCTCTTGAGCGCCGCGGCTCACCGAGCTGAACAGCGGTCGCCAGACACCCAACGCTCTGTTAGAAGACGCCTGTTGCGGCGCGTTATGAAGGTCGAGGGCTCAAGGTTCAACAATCGCTTTCATGATCAACTCGCAAGCTACCCGATCCGATGTGCGCAGCCAGTCTTCTTCGGCCAATCACCGGCGTCGGCGTACTCCGCCGTCCTTGCGAATGGAACGGGCAGCCTGCTTCGGTTTGCCGAGAGATTCGTCGGAGTAACATGCCACCACGTCGTGGCTGCCTATCGAGCGAAGCGACAGCGAGACCCAAAGACAGTGTTCCACTTTGGACGGGTCGACTTCGACCCCGAGGAGTACATCATCGCCGAAGACGCGCAGCTGGATTCGGTTACCTTCGACCTGACTGAGTTTGTCGGCAGGGTCGAGGAATTGACTCCGCTCAGCTTTGTTGAACCTATTCGTTGGCCTCCAGCCACTGTTGCCAGTGACGACGTGATCGCATTTGCGGGGTTCCCGGGAGTATGGCGTGAGCAACTTTCCGAGGGACATTTGCGCTTCTACTCCTTCAGCTCTGGAGCCAGCCCCGTGTCTGCCATTGGAGATCTTCATCTCGTAACGCGCATCGAGGCCGAGGAGTGTGTGGCTGCGATCCGAGGTGGACTTGTGCTCGGATCACTCGGAGGTCTCAGCGGTGGGCCCGTGTTCGTTTGGCGGACCGCCCCCATCCTGTTTGCGGAACTCGTCGGATTCGCGATGGAGTATCAGGAGACTCTCGATCTCTTATACATCCGGCGAGCGACCTGCCTCGATCGGGCAGGACGGCTCACGGTGTGATTCAAGTGGAGTGTACCCCGCGGTGGTCGAGCCTAACCCAGCGATGAACCCGATCGGCTTGAGCCGCGGTGCTCGCCGCGAAGCATTCTGCACCAGCGGGCTATTGCCGCGCTCTGTCAGTACCCTTCCACCTCCGCGTACCGATTGCGGTGAAACGCCGCGTCGCCAAACGTCAACTGCGTTGCGCGGGCGCGCTTGAGGAAGAAGCCGATGTCGTGCTCGTCGGTCATGCCGATGCCACCGTACATTTGGACGCCCTCGTTGCCGATGAGGACGAATGCATCCGAGCAGCGCGCCTTCGCGAGCGACACCAGTGACGGCACCCCTTCGCTGTTCCCGTCGATGCCTCGCGCGGCGGCCATCACGGCCGAACGTGCGAGTTCGGTCTCGATGAACATTTTCGCCGCGCGGTGCTTGAGCGCTTGAAACGTCCCGATCAATACCCCGAACTGCGTGCGCGTCCTCAGATAGTCGAGCGTCATCTCGAACGCCGCGTTCATGCTGCCGAGCATCTCGGCGCACAGGCCGACTGTTGCGCGATCGATGACCGTCTGGAGCAGCGTCGCACCCTCGCCCACCGTTCCGAGCACGTCGGCCTCGGACACCGTCGCGCCCTCCAACTTCACGATGCCGGCGTTGCGATTGTCGAGGGTTGCTTGCCGTGTCACCGACACACCGGTGGCTTTCGCGCTCACCACGAAGAGCGTGACACCTTGCCGATCGGTCGCGTTCCCCGCCGTGCGCGCACTCACAATCATCCGATCGGCGACGTGCGCGTCCGGCACTAGCGTCTTCACCCCGCTCAGCTTCCAACCCGCACCGCTGCGTTCCGCGCGCGTGGTCACGTGGGAGAGATTGTATCGACTCTGCGGCTCGTGATGGGCCAGCGTGAGCAGCAGCTTCGCTTCGATCAGCGGCGGCAAGAACAGCTTTCGCTGCGTCGCGGTTCCAGCGAGCAAGATCGCATTGCCGCCCAGCAGGACGCTTGACATCATCGGCTCCGGCATCAGGCCGCGCCCCAGCTCCTCCATCACGACGATGAGATCCAAGTAGCCGAGACCGGCACCGCCGAACTCTTCGGGAAAGACGATGCCGGTCCAGCCGAGCTGCGCCATCTCGCTCCACATCTCGCGCGAGAAACCGACCGGATCGGTGCCGTCACGCAACGCGCGGACCCGCTTCAGCGCTCCGCTCTTGGTGACGAAGTCACGCGCACTATGGCGCAGGAGTTCTTGTTCTTCGGTTAGGACGAGGGGCATCGGTAAACCTCTCTCAATTGCGGATTGCGGATTGTTGATTGCGGATTAGGGGGATGGAACCGTTCGTTCCCCGATCCGAAAATCCGCAATCCGCAATCTACAATCCGCAATGGTCTCAGTCCGGCAGTCCCAGTACGCGCTTGGCGATGACGTTGAGCTGAATTTCCGAGGTACCACCTTCGATCGAGTTGCCCCGAGAGCGCAACCAGTCGCGCGTGATGCCGAGTTCCTTGCCGTCGAAACCGGTCCCTTCCCAACCCAATCCTTGCGGGCCAAGAGTTTCCACCATCAACTCGCGCCGGCGCATGTTGGTCTCAGTGCCGTAGTACTTGAAGATCGAGGTCTCGGGACCGGGCTTGTGGCCGGCCTTGGCGCTGTCGCGCGAGCGATCGAGCGTGAGATCCAGACAGTGCTGATCCATCTCGCTCTGCGTCACGCGATCGCGGATGATCGGATCGGCGATCCGCGTGTCGCCGCCAACGTAGCGCCGCGCCAACTCCACCAAGGGATTGCCGGGGACGCGATCCTTGAATACGTCGGCAATCATCGTGCGCTCGTGACCCAGCAGCGCTTTCGCGATCGCCCAGCCGCCGTTGATTTGCCCGACCACATTCGCGCGCGGTACGCGGACGTTTTCAATGAACGTTTCACAGAAAGGTGATGTGCCACTGATCAGCAGGATCGGCTTCACGCTGACACCCGGCGCATCCATGTCCATCAGCAAGAAGGTGATGCCCTCCTGCTTCTTGGCCTTCGGATCGGTGCGCACCAGGATGAACATCCAGTCCGCCTTGTCGGCGTACGAGGTCCAGACCTTCTGGCCGTTGAGGACAAAGGAGTCGCCGTCGACCTCCGCCTTGGTTTGCAAGCTCGCGAGGTCGGACCCGGAGCCGGGTTCGGAATAGCCTTGGCACCAGCGAATCTCCCCGCGCACGATCGGTGGGATGTGCGCGCGCTTGAGTTCTTCGCTGCCTTCTTGCAGCAACAATGGCCCGATCATGCTGAGGCCGAAGCCGGTAAGCGGTGGCCGCAACTGCAGGCGCGCCATCTCTTGGTTGAGCACCTTCACTTCGTCGCGGCTCAGACCACCGCCGCCGTATTGCTTCGGCCAGGTCGGCGCGGTCCAGCCGCGTTCGGCCATCACGTCGAGCCACCGCTTCACGTCAGTCGGATAGTGAGTCTTGCGCCCGCCCCAGCAGATGTCGTCCGTCGACTTCGGTGTGCCGAACATCGATTTGGGCGCGTTGGCGAGCAGCCATTGCAGAGTCTCTTCGCGGAATTGTTCTAAATCCATCACGTATCCTCTCGAATACTGAGCACCGTAGCTAACGACCACCGATAGCGCAATTCGCACGCGCGCCGCATGACAAAGCACGGCCGTTTTTGTATCGTCGCTCGCATGAGTGTGGAGTCCAACGTCGTCGAGCTGTGTCGCGCCGCCCGCACGGCAGGGCGTGCAATGAGCACCGCCTCGACGGCCGCAAAGAACGCGGCGCTGACGCGCGGCGCGGCGCATCTGCGGACGCAGTGCGGGACGGTGCTCGCGGCCAATCGCGACGATGTCGCCAAGAGCCGCACCGCCGGGTTGGCACCAGCCTTGATCGATCGACTCACGCTTACCGAATCTCGCGTCGAATCCATGGCGCAGGGGCTCGAACAGATCGCGCTGCTCCCCGATCCGGTCGGCGACACCATCGCGCAGTGGCGCCGACCGAACGGTTTGGAGATCGGCCAAGTGCGCGTGCCGATCGGCGTCGTCGGCGTGATTTACGAGTCGCGTCCGAACGTCACCGCCGACGCGGCCGGCTTGTGTCTGAAGGCCGGCAACGCGGTGGTCCTGAAGGGCGGATCGGAAGCGCTCGCAAGCAATCAAGCCATCGCCGAGGCCATCCGTACGGCGATCGTCGAGGCGGGACTTCCGAACGCGGCGATGCAACTGATCGCCACCGCCGATCGCGAGGCGGTACAGGTCCTGTTGCGGCAGAGCGAGTTCATCGACGTAATAGTCCCACGCGGCGGGCCCAGCCTGATCCACGCGATCACGGAGTCCTCGGCAATTCCGGTGATTCAACACTACGCCGGCATTTGCCACACCTACGTCGACCGCCACGCCGATCTCGCCATGGCCGAGCGCATTTGCTTCAACGCCAAGGTGCAACGCCCAGGCGTCTGCAACGCCATGGAGACCATGCTGGTGCATCAGTCGGTGGCGAGTCAGTTTTTGCCCGCGATGGTCGCCCGCCTGCGATCGGCGGGGGTAGAGATTCGCGGCTGCGAGCGGACCCGCGGCCTGGTGCCGGACGCTACACCGGCGACCGAAGAAGATTGGCGGACAGAGTATCTCGACCTCATCCTGTCGGTGAAGGTGGTCGATTCGCTGACCGACGCGATCGACTTCATCAACAGCTATGGCACCGGCCATTCCGACGCGATCATCACCGAGCACTACGATCGCGCGCGGCGGTTCTTGCGCGAGGTCGACTCGGCGGCGGTGTACGTCAACGCCTCGACCCGCTTCACAGACGGCTACGAGTTCGGCTTCGGCGCCGAAGTCGGCATTTCGACCAATCGGTTACACGCCCGTGGGCCGATGGGGCTGCGCGAGCTGACCACGTACAAGTACGTGATCTACGGCAGCGGACAGATCCGCCAGTGAGCACCCCAGCGCACAAGGTCGGGCGGACCCGCTCGGCAACCGGCATCACCAAGCTCGGGATTCTCGGTGGCGCCTTCAATCCGATTCACCTGGCTCACCTTCGGAGCGCCGAAGAAGTCTGCGAGGCGTTTGGTCTCGACCGCGTATTGTTCGTCCCGACCGGCCACCCTCCCCACAAGCCGCCGACGGATCTGGTCCCAGCGCCTCATCGGCTCGCCATGGTGCGGCGCGCCCTTGCCGGTAATCCAAAGTTCCGCGCTTCGACGATCGAGCTCGATCGCAATGGCCGATCCTACTCGGTCGACACCGTACGCGAATTGCGCGCGCGCCATCCAGGGGCGCGCCTGTACCTGATTATCGGGATGGATCAGTATCGCGAACTCGGCACCTGGAAGGCGTACCGCGACCTCCTGCGGTTGTGCGACATTGTCGTCACGTCACGGCCCGGCTTCTCATTCGTAGGCGCACCTCGCATCCTCCCCGTTGCCGTGCGCAGCGAGTTTTGCTATCAGCCGAAACAGCAACGACTGAAACACGAAAGCGGGACGGCTATTCACTTCTTGCGTATCAGCGATCTGCAGATTTCGGCTTCGGCCATCCGTGCGCGCGTCCATCGCGGCGCGTCGATTCGTTACTTGGTTCCCCAGTCGGTTCGGCGCTACATCGAGCAGCACCACCTGTACGAATTGAGGATGCGTTCGCTTGGCCGCCGCTGACGCTCGCGAGACCGCGCTGCTGTGCGTCCGCTTCGCGCTGGAGAAGAAGGCGTACGACCTCGTGCTGCTGGAGGTGAGCGAGTTCTCGTCATTAGCCGACTACTTCCTGATTTGTACCGGCCGCTCCGACACGCAGGTGCAGGCGATCGCCCACGGGCTCGAACAGAACCTGGCGGAACTTGGCGTCCACTTGCTGGCCCTAGAAGGGTACAGCAGCGGGCAATGGGCGGTGATGGACTTCGGGGACGTCATCGTCCACATCTTCTACGAACCGGTGCGCGAGTTCTACGATCTCGAACGCTTGTGGACGCGGGCGCCACAGGTCAGCCTGCCGGAGCCGTATCGCAGTCAAGCGCGCGACTTGCGTCTCGCCGGCGCGCTACGCTAACAGCAGCCTGCAAATGCGACGTGGCGTCCTCATAGCCATCGGCATCGCGGTGGCCGCGGCGGTGGCCTACCTCGCGTTCCTCAATCCCGTTACCGTCGACGTACGGCTTGCGCCCCAGTTTACGCTCGCCGGGCTACAGCTCGGTGTCGTTCTGATCGCCGCATTCCTCGCCGGTGCGCTCGTCGTGTTGGCCGGATTGCTCGTCCAAACCGCCGGTCGCTGGCTGCGCGCACGCTGGCAACATTGGCTTGCGCGGCGCGGACGCAGCGCCGAAGTGTTGGAGCAGCGCGGCTCGTCGCTGCTGTGGCAGGGCGAGAGCGATCGGGCGCGCGCGCTGCTGCTGCGGGCGTGGCGGCGGGATCCGAGCCAACGGCAAGCGGTGTTGGCGGCCGCGGCTTCATACCTCGACGACGGCGACGCCGCTGCGGCCGAACGGGTCCTCCGCGCCGCGCTGGATCACCATCGTGCCGATGCGGAACTCTTGCTCGCAGTCAGCGATGCCTGTACCCGTCAGGGTGACCGTAGCGGAGCGATTCAAGCGCTGGAGCTGCTGCGCGCGCACCACCCCTCGGCACCACGTGCCCTGGTCGCGCTGCGCGCGCAATACATCGCGGCCGAACGCTGGCCCGAAGCCGCCGCGGTGCAACGGGTGTATCTGCGCACGCTCAACCGCCCGCCGCTGATTGCCCGTGAGCGTGAGTACCTGCTCGGCCTCGAGTACGAGGCGGCACGCGCACTAGTGGCGCCGGCCGAGCGCGCCGGCGCATTGGAGCAGTTGGTCGATACTCACCCCACCTTCGTTCCCGCGCTGGTCAGCTTGGGCGACGCGCTCGCGGACAGCGGCCGCGCCACGGAGGCCGTCGCGCTGTGGCAACGCGCCTTGCGCGCCACCCCGCGCAGCATCCTGCTCGAACGCCTGCTGCAGCACGGTGCCCCGACCCGCTCACTGCTGCGCAAGCTGCGCAGCGCCAGTGTCCGTGCCGACGCCGTCCAGGTGTGGCAAGCGCGCCTTGATCTCCTTAGCGGCGCCCCCGCCGAGGCTCTGAAGGAACTCGCCGCACTGCCAACGACCGCGCGCGACATCACCGCTGTGCGCGTCCTGCGCGCACAAGCCCTGCGCAAGCTCGGACAAGCCGACCAGGCCCTCTCCGCTTTTGCTGAAGCCAGTACGGACGACGCGGCACCGCGCTACAGTTGCCGTAGTTGCCACTACGCCGCGACCGAATGGAGCGCCCGGTGTCCGCACTGCTCCTCCTGGGACAGCTATCGCGCCGCGATCGAAATCGCCGCCGACTGAGATCGCTCGCCTCTGGTCGGTGGTCGATAGGTCTGGTTCTCAATCACCGCCACAAACCAACGACCCG
>JBGOUW010000451.1:0-4213 GCA_041477755.1 Binatia bacterium | reverse complement strand
CGGTGTTGTCGCGTATCCGACAGGCCTATGATAGCCGAGTCGGCGTCTGCGGTCTGCTCACCGACGGTCGCATAGCTCAGATGGTTAGAGCGCCTGCCTCACATGCAGGAGGTCCGTGGTTCGAGTCCACGTGCGACCATTCCACTTTCGCTGGCGATTCCAACAACTTCGCGTCAGCGGAAAGTGCGTCGTCACCACCCTCGATCACCGCACTGTAGCCTAACTTTTCCGTTGAGCGCCGCGAACAGGCAATCGAGCTTGTCGACCGCCTCACCCTGCATCCCCGGCAGCAGGTGACTGTAGGTGTCGAGGGTGATGGCGATGCGGGCATGCCCCAGTCGCTCTTGCGCCACTTTGGGGTAATGCGAGCGAGTACAGCCCCTATTCGTCATATCTTCGCTGTAGCCAAACTGTAGCCAATGGGGCGGAATTTGGCGGACGCTGGCGGAAAGCGGATTCCCCCAAATGGTCGTCAGAAACGACAGCTTACGACTTCCTTGGACGTCGGCGGACTTTCCCCCGATCGGCCGTCGCGTGAGAAGGGAACCTGGACTCCAGACATGGGTTGAACTTCCCGCCGCCTCGCGACGGTTCACGACTCGACCGAATGCGAGACGGCGCTATGTAACGCGTCTACTCGGGCCGTCGTCGGTCATGGCGCTTACCGTCGCTTCTGCTCCTCTGCGCCGGCTCAATGCAAGGCGTGATCAGACTCACCAGCTCGCAGACACCCCAATCTCCGATCGCCAACCAGGGAAGCGGTCTGGTCTCGCGGATGCGACGTATGGTAGCGGTAGTGCCGATGACGAAGTCCGGCGGCGACGCTCCCCGCATCTTGATCGCGGTGGATGCCCTCTATCCCGGCGGGACGGAGCGGCAGATCGTCGAGCTGATCAAAGGGCTCCGACACACCGGACGGTTTCGTGTAGTGCTCTCGATCCTCGATCGCGGTGGAGGATTCGAGCGTGAAGCCTGCGAACTGTCCGAGGCGGTTCTGCCGGTTCGGCGCCGCGTTCGCTACGATGTCACGACGGTGCTCGCATTGACTCGACAGGCGCGCGCGGCTGGGGTGCGGATGATTCACGCCTTCGGCTGGCGGTCCGCGTTGGTGGGGCTAGTGGCTGCACGCCTCTGTCGAGTCCCGATCATCAGCGGCAGCATTCGGGATACACTGATGGGGTTGAGCCGACGCGAGCGTGTCCGACGGTGGTCTGCTGTACGCTCGGACGCCATCGTGGCCAACTCGCACGCGGCGCTCGATGCGTACGCCCTCGGCGGGCTGGCGCACGCACACGTCATCAACAACGGCGTCGACCTGCGCCGATTCCAAGACGTGGTCGCGGAACCCCAGACGAGTCCCACCATCTGCATGGTCGCCAACTTCAGTCCGCTCAAAGACCATGCGACTGCGATCCGCGCGCTGCCGGCCATCGCCCGCGCCATTCCCGAGGGCAAACTCGTCTTGGTCGGTGGTAACGTCGGTGGGCTGAACCAAGCGAAGCAATTGGTTGCCGAGTTGGGTCTGGCCAACGTGGTGAGATTCGCACCCCGGACGACGAACCCCGAGCCCATCATTGCCGGCAGTCAGGTGGGCCTCCTCACGAGTGTGCGCGGTGAAAGCTGTTCCAATGCGATTCTGGAGTACATGGCCTTGAGTAAGCCAGTGGTAGCCACGGCTTGTTCAGGCAATGCGGAACTCCTCCAGGACGGGCAGAACGGTTTCTTGGTGCCGCCGAATTCACCCGGGGCGGTTGCCGACCGCGTCATCGAGCTGCTGCGCCACCCCGAGCGCGCCCACGCAATGGGCGCGGCGGGACGACAACGGGTGCAAGAGCAGTATTCGCTACCTCGAATGGTGGCGGAGCATGAAGCGCTCTACGATCGATGGCTCTCAGCTTCGAAAGCGCACTAGGTATAGAACGGACCATAGCGTCGGATGAACAACGGCCCGACGAGCTTGGTGAGGCGCAGTGGCAGTCGCCGCCAGGCGTGTCGCAGAAGCTGCATGCCGGGCGAATCGATTGATTCCGAGGGGAGGGTCGCACCGGCGCGCAGATGCACGCGATAGGGCAACGGCTCGGGCGTGAATCCCCACAGGCGTTTGTACTCGTAGGAGCCGCTTCCTTGTTTGCTGCGTCCAAAATCGAAGACGCGACAACCGCGCCGGCGCGCCCAACGCATCAGCTCCCAATACATGAAGTCGTTTACGGCGTGACGAATCACGTCGCGACGACTCCCGGCGTAGTAGGGGAGCACACGACCTTCGAAGGAAAAGGCGAGCACACCCGCTCCAGGCACCCCATCTCGCCACACGGTGAGTAACGCACACTCGGCCGCGAACTCCTCCACGAGAATCTGAAAGTAACGACGCGGAAACACCGGCGTCCCGAGCCGTCGCAACGAGCGCGCGTAGAGATCATAGAACGCCGGCAGATCATCGAAGCTCACGCGCGAAACGAAGCCGTGGCGAATGCCGGTGCGGATCATATTCCGCCGTTTGCCTGGAATGGCTGCCAACATTGCTTCGTCGGTATCGAGCAGCGCGCGCCGAAAACAGAAATCGCGACCGCCATGCGTCACAAAGTCTCCGCCGCTACGCCGGTCGCGTAACTCGACGTACCGCGCGCCGCATTGGTCTGCGAGGGCAACTGCCGCGCCCTCGAGTGCGCGGGCGGCCGGTTCATCGGCCGCACACACGCCACCTTCGACCGCGAACGGAACGGACTGCAAGCAGTGCTGTCCACGGCCGCCGCGCACCTCAAACAAAGGCAATACGCCGACGATGTGTTGACCGCGACGGGCGACCAGATAGCGCGCAGTGAACCCGAAAGCGCGCTCGAGCACGCGCTTCCAGCCAATCAAATGAAAGAAGGTGCCGTCGGGCATGCGGTGAACGAAGTCGTCCCAATCCGCACCGGCGCCAGTATAACTCGTCACGATCGGGGCGAGTTCGATTCGTTGGTCGGCCGGCATCGCTCGAGCGATAGGTCCGAGGTTTGGCTGGTGATATTCACCGGCCGCCTTTTTCGAGCGCAAAGGAGCGACCGGCATGGTCCGGCTGCACGAGATGGAACGCGTCGTGGAATGCTTCCGGGATGGGTGCAAAGCGGAACTCGCTCAAGAGTCGCCGCACTCGCTGCTCGGTGGTGTGCAAGTTGGTGTACTGCCGCCAGCGGGTGCGCACTCCCGCCCTTAGTCGTGGCTGCTCCGGGTCGAGCTCCCATGGATGGAGATATACCATCGCCGGGATGCCCTCGCGCTGATTGAGCCGTGCAATGGCCCACTGCGTGATCACGTATGGCAACACCCGCAGATATCCGCCGCCCGCCACCGGCCAGTTGCGCCCCAGTAGGCGAACGGTCGAGGGCGGCACCTCGAGGATTTCCCCGTGGGATCGTCGCACCCGCACCGGCGTGCGACTGAAACTCGGGATGCCATAGATGTCGTGGTGGATCGGGAACACGCTCGAGTCGTAGTCAAAGCCCGCGTCGATCAGGACATCAAACGCCCACGGCGTACTCTGAACGATCGAGTAGCTGGCGGCGCGAAAGCCCGCGATCCGCACGCCCAGACAGTCTTCCAGGACCTGACGTCCGCGCACGACATCGTCGTGAAATTTTTCTCGACCGAGCCGGTACACCAGTCGATGGGCGAAACCATGGCACGCAACTTCGTGTCCGCGGCGATTGATCTCGATCACTAAATTCGGCCACCGCTCGCCGACCCATCCCAGCACGAAGAACGTGGCACGGACATCGCACTCGCTCAGAAGATCAAGAATGCGGTAGGTGTTGCGCTCAACGCGCTGAGGCAGTCGATCCCATTCGGCTGGTTGCACCACGTCATCCATCGCATTCGGATGGAAATAATCTTCGACGTCGATGGTGAGCGCGTTGATCGTCGGCCCGACGATCGGGCGATCCATCTCGCGCATAACCTGTCCGGCGACTGATGCGGCTCCGCGCTAGCGATCGCGCCAGCCCAACAGGATGATTCTGATCGTGCGCATCATGATAAAGAGATCCGTTACGACCGAGACGTGCTGCAGATAGAAGAGATCGTAATCGAGCTTCTGTCGCGCGTGCTCAACCGTCGGGGCATATGGCAGATTGACCTGTGCCCAGCCCGTCATTCCCGGACGCACGGCATGGCGCTCGTCATAGAGCGGGATCGCCGATCGCAACAGAGTCACGAACTCAGGACGCTCCGGGCG
>JBGOUW010000356.1:0-5397 GCA_041477755.1 Binatia bacterium | reverse complement strand
GCGCGGAAAGATCGTGACGGCCGCGGGCGTGAGCGCCGGGATCGACATGGCACTGACGCTCGCTGCCGCAATCGCGGGGCCGGAGTTCGCGCAGACGTTGCAGCTCATGATGGAGTACGATCCGGCTCCGCCGTTCGACACGGGGTCGCCTGACAAGGCAGGCCCAGAGGCCGTGCAACGAGCGCTCGCGGCGATGGCGGAGGTGCTGGTGACACTGGCGCGATGAGCCGGTTCACCGACACCCCGCTGCTAAACCTTGATCCGAAGAAGAAACCGCCGATTCACGCCGTTGTACGCAGATGCGGAATCGGACACAACTCAGTGCTTGATCACCGAACGTCTTTCGATGAGATTTGCGGATCGCCCCTGTCCTTGAGAGATCTCTTATCGGCGCGTATCGGTGTCCATCGGCGGTTCCAATGTATTTCGCTTTGTGGGGCTAACACCCGGCTGCGCGCAGATACTCACCCAGCGTGGCGGAATCGTTGGCCACTTCTAGGGCGGTCTCGCGGCGGATCCGATTGGTGCGGACCAGATCGGTGAGGCTGCGTTCCAGCACCAGCATCCCGTCGTTGCCACCGGCCTGGAGCGCGCTGACGATCTGCGCCGTGCGGCCTTCGCGGATCAGATTGGCCACCGCATGGGTGACCCTAAGCAGCTCCACTGCCGGAACGCGACTCGTTCCATCCGCCGTCGGAAGCAGGCGTTGCGAGATCACCGCGCGCAGCGAGTCCGCGAGTTGTACTCGGATTTGCCGCTGGCGTTCCGGCGCATAGGTGTCGACGATCCGCTCGACGGCTGAGGCCGCCGTGCGGCTATGCAGGCTCGCGAATACGAGGTGACCGGTTTCGGCCGCGGTGAGTGCCAGGCTAATGGTTTCGGGGTCGCGCATCTCGCCGATGAGGAGGATGTCGGGGTCCTCGCGCAGCGCGTCGCGCAAGCCGGTGGCGAAATCACGCACGTGCGTCCCCACCTCACGCTGGCGAACCAGTCCGGACGCGCGCATCGGCCGGATGGCGTACTCGATCGGGTCCTCGATGGTCACCAGCACCTGCGGGCGCGCCCGTAGCGCGTGCTGCACAAGCGCAGCCAGCGTGGTGCTCTTGCCGCAACCCGTCGGTCCGCAGGCGATGACGAGCCCGTGCGCAAGGTCGATGAGCGGCTCGAGCAGCGGTGGCAGATTTAGCTCCGCGAGCGGCGGAGCTTCTCGCCTGAGAATGCGCACGGCAGCGCACAGCCCTTCATCGCTCGCGTAGACGTTCACGCGTACTCGCCCCACCCCCGGCAAGTCGAAGGCGCGGTCCACCGAGCCACCGGCCCGCACGTGCTCAAGCTGCGCTGGCCCAGCGAGCAGCGCCGTCGCGTCGAATCCCGACGCGCCGTCGAACCCCTGCAGCGCGCCGAGCGCCTGCAGTGCGCCCAACGCCTGCAGTGCCCCATTGATGCGCACGATCGGCGCCCGCTGCGGACTCAAGTGAATGTCGCTGGCGCCCTGGGAGGCGGCTCGCGTCAGCAGTGCGACGAGCGCCGCCGGGAGCGTGCCGGCCATCTCGACACCGCACGCAGTGGCGCCGGTGAGCCCGTCATTGTCATCGCGCCGTTCGCCGCTCGCAGATGCGGCGCGCTCGCCAATCCCATCTCCGTCGCGACGAACGCGAACTTCAAGCATTGACTCGTCCTGCTGCACGAGCATCAAGACGAACTTCCCCAGCTCGGTGCTGCTGTAGGTGAGCGACAGTTGGCCGCACGAGCGCAATTTCGCTTCATGCGTCGTCCACAGGTCATCGAGCAACTCGCGGATCCGCTCCGTGGACATCGCGGGAATCGTCAGCGGCAGCTCGGCGTCCCCCTTGAACATCTGCGGCCGGCGATCAGACGCAAGCCGCAGCTCTGTCCCCTCCTGCTGCACCAGGATCTTCAGTACGCTGTCGATCGCCTTCACGTATTCGCCCGTCTTCAGCAAATCTTTGCCTGACCGACGGCACCACCGCAACCTCGAGTAAAATGAACTCGGCGATGAAGTGGAGGTCGTGCCCGGAAGAGCCGCGCTGCGTCTCGGGTTACAGCCGCAGCGGGCGGCGCGGGACGAAGCGGAAGCGCGCCCCTTTGCTGAATTTCGTGAGTGCGACCTCGGGGGGTTCGGCTGCGGGCTCGGCATTCGGATCGACAACGATCGACCACGCGACACACGCACCGGCGACGTGCAACGGCCGGCAGCGCGCGCGTGGGTTCACCGTCCGCACGATCGCATCGAGTGCACGGTGCGGCTCCGCTCCGAGCAGCGCAAACCACGAGTGGGCATCGCCCTCGGACAGCGCAGCGCATTCGCCGATCCAGCAGTGCACAACATCGCCGGCGCGCTCCACATGGAAGTCTACGTAGGCACGCGGATGGAAGGCGGGATGGAGTTGGAGGAGCTTGGCGATCGCTTCCGCGTCGTCGCCCTCGATGCTCATCGCGGCAGCAACTCGCTCCGCGGCCAGGCCGGCGATGCCCACCCATTGCTGCGAACCAATCTCGCGCGCGACATCGACGCCCCAACGCTCGGCGAGTACCGTCATGAAGGCGCGCACCAGCAGGTGTCCCTGCACGCAAAACTCCTGGCTCACGGCGACGAGCGCGGGATGCGCCAGGTCTTCGAGTTGAAAATCGGGGTCGAACGGACCCGAGTAATCAGTCCATCCGCCTGACTCGCCACCTGCCTCGCCGCCCGGCTCGCTAGGCGCACGCGATGACGCTGCGAGTGCGATGCGGGCAAGGCGCGATTGCCGGACCTTCGCAGTCAACGCGATCTCCACGACTGGGGTCGCCTGCGGCTCGATGCGGACGCGCCAGTGGCAGTGCGGAGCGCGGTCTACCGGCACCCGCGGCGGCCGATGAATAGGCCGCACCTGGGCGCGCGGATTGGTCGCTACCGCGGTGGCGTCGAAGGTGGGGTCCTCGATGTGATGGCACATCCCGACGACGAACTCCTCGCCCATCGGTTCGACGTCCATGAGCGCGCCGCAGTAGGGCAGCCAAAACTCGCCGCTGCCGTCGTCGTTGATGCGGAAGCGAAAGTCGAGAAAGCCGTGCGGGGCGCCGACATCGAACTGCATGCCCTTGAAGATCGTCGCCACGTCGTCACCGTGAAAGCGGAGCGCCTGCTGCATGCGCTGAGTGTAGACCGGGCTCGCGCCCATCCACTCGGCGATGGCGATCTCGCGCATCGCGGTGGCGCCGTAGCGCGCGAGTACCTGCGGGATGCCGGCGCGGTCCTGCAAGTGCGCGGCGAGTTGATACTCGCGCCCGAGAACCGCGAGTGCTTGGCGCGAGAGCATCCCGAGGTGGAAATCGGGATCGAACCGGCCGCGGTAGTCGTTCATCGCAACGTGCTCGCTCATCAATCGCGTCTCGCTCGGCTGAGTTGTGTCGGGAGTGTAGGCTGGTTGATGGAGAAACCTCAAGCGATCTCGTTGTGCGCTTTCGATCAGGTGGTTGCTTTCTACGTACGATCGCGATCAGCCCAGCAACGGTTTGCCGGTGCCGGCTTCCTGCCGCAGCTTGTACTTCTCAACGCGCTGCGATGGTGTCTTCGGCAGCGAGTCGCGGAATTCCCACAAGCGCGGCACTTGGAATTTGGCCAGCCGTTCGGCGGCGAAGGCGCGTAGCTCGTCCGCGGTCGCTGGGCCGTTGAGGACGACGAACGCTTTCACTTCCTGACCCAGCACGGGATCGGGGATGCCGATGACCGCGGCCTCGACGACGCGCGGATGTTCGCGCAAGGTCTTCTCGATCAGCACCGACGAGATGTTCTCGCCGCCGCGGCGAATCACGTCGCGTTTGCGATCGACGAAGTAGAGCCAGCCGTCCTCGTCGAGGTAGCCGAGATCACCGGTGAAGAACCAGCCGTCGCGCAACGTCAGCGCGGTTTGTTCGGGATCGTGGAGGTACTCGGCCATGTGGTGCGGCGAGTGAATCGTAATCTCGCCGACCTCGCGCGGTTTCAGCGGCCGGCCGGCATCGTCGGTGATCCGGATCGCCACGCCGGGCACCGGCGGCCCGGCGGAGCCCGCGCGCGGCGCTTGCCCCATCGGCTCGATGGTCACGACGCCGGCGTCCGTCGCTCCGAAACATTCGGCCACGTGTTGCACGCCGAAGCGTTGGATGATGCGGTCACGAATCGGCGCACTGCCCAAACCGAGGATGACGCGCAACTTACTCGTCCGTTCGAGCTCGCTCGGCGCGCGCGTCAGCAACATCGCGAGCACGGTGCCGAGCGTGTAGAGCACGGTGGCCTCGCTAGCGTGGACGAGTGGCCAGAACTCGGACACGTGAAAGGCGGCGGGATACGCGACCGTGCCGCCGGCTTGCAGCGCGGTCACCGTGGCCCCCCACGCGTTGCCGTGGAACAACGGGGTGACGGCGACGATCGTGTCGTCCCCGTTGATGCCGAGGCATTGCAAGAAGTGCTTGCCCGCCGCGCCGGTGCTGCCGTGATGAAACACCACGCCCTTTGGATTGCCGGTGGTACCCGAGGTGTAGAGCAACGTGGATGGGTCGGTGGCGCTGAGCGTGAGCGGCACCATGTCGTCTGAGCTGGTCGCGAGCAATTGATCGAATGCGACGGTGCCATCGCAGGCGCCGAACACGGCCACCGTGGCCCCCGGCGGCAGCGGCAACTGTGGCGATACGATGTGCTGCGCGTTGGTGGTGTCGGTGACGATCACCTTGGGCTCTGCGTGCGACAGGATGTACGCCAGCTCCTTCCCGCCAAGCGCGGGATTGACCGGATTGTAGATCGCGCCGGCCTTCATGATCCCAAACGCGCCGACGAGAAAGTCGACCGAGTTGCTCATCGCGAGCGTGACTCGATCGCCCTTTCGTACGCCCAGCGTGCGCAGGGCGTGCGCGGCTTGGTTCGTCAACCGATCGAACTGCTGATAGCTCACCCGCTGTCCGGCGTGGAAGATGAACGGGTGCGCGCCGCGCGTCGCGGCGTGTTGCGTGAGGACATCGAGGATGGTCAGTGTCGAAGCCATCACTTGCCCAACCCTGACAGGACACAAAACTCACCACCGAGAACGCGGAGATCGCAGAGAGAGAGTTTCCACGATCGCGTTCGAGTCTTTCTCTCTAACTTCATTGGCAATAGACCTTCGTTTCGCTCCTCGTGGTTTCCCGCTCTCTGGCTCGGCGGTCTCTGCGCACTCTGCGGTGAATCCGTTTGCGTCAGATCAAGGCTACGCCATGGTTCCGAAGTCGGCGACCACAGCCGCGCCGTTGATCATGCGCGCGTCGTCGGAGGCGAGGAACGTGATGATCGCGGCGATGTCTTCCGGCGCTCCTAGCCGATGCGCCGTCGGCGGTGAGTAGTATGCCATCAGCTGCGGCTCGAAATCTTCGCGCGGGATGAAG
>JBGOUW010000099.1:0-12056 GCA_041477755.1 Binatia bacterium | reverse complement strand
TGCGCCAGGAAGTGACGATCCTGGTGCGGCGCTTGCGCGAGCTTCTCAGTGGTATCGCGCAGCATCAACTCGGGCAGCGTTTCGACGTTCTCGACGTGATAGAACTGGCCGCCAGTCTGCGCCGAGATGTCATTGAGTAGTTGCAGGTTCACGGTGTCGTCACCGATCCGGATCGTGGTGACGCTGATGCCGGCTTGCGCCAGCGCGGTGATCAGCGGGTAGTGGTCCGACGCGCCGCGGTTGGTGTCACCGTCCGTGAGCAAGATGATGTGGCGGGTGCCGACGCGCGAGGCGACCAGCTGCGCTCGCGCCGATTCGAGCGCGTCGTAAAAGTCGGTGCCGCCGCCCTCGGAGAGGCGCGGGATGGTCTCTTCAAGCGACGCGCGGTTTTCGCGCAGCGAGCGCAGCGGTGCCAGCTCGAACGGCTGCGAGTCGAACGCCGCGACCCCAACCAGGTCGTGATCCTTGAGCTGATGGATGACCGCCAGCGCCGCCTCACGCGCGTAGCGCAGCTTTTCGCCGTCGCGCAACGTGCGGATGCGGCTGTTGTACCCCATGCTGTTGGAACGATCGATCAGTACGAACAACCCCATCGGCTCGCGCTCAGTGTGTTGTGGCCGGCGCGGTTCGAGAGTGATCGGTAGCAGCTGCTCCAGCACCGTGCGCTTGAAACCGGCATCGCCGTAGGTGCGATCGCCGCCGACGACAATCAGTCCGCCACCGAAGTCGCGCACGTAGCGCTCAAGCAGTGCCAGCCGCTTGCTATCGAAGCCATTCGCCACCACGTCTTGAATGATCACGCAGTGGTAGCCGAGCAGCTCGTCAAGGCGATCGGGAAAGCGTGGGGGTGGCCGAACCTCGACATCGATATCTTTGCGCGCCAGTATCGAGGCGAGCGGCGAATGCGGCTCGGCCGTGATCAGTAGCGCGCGCGTTTTCCCGAGCACGGTCACCGTGGCGTCGCGCTGGTTGTTGCCTGGAATGTCGTCGTCGGGTGCGTGCAGATCGGCGCGTAGATGATGGCTGCCGGTGCCAGTGAGGCGATAGGGAATCTCAATCGCGTTGAGTCCGGTCTGCAATGTGACGGTCTCGCTGCCGAGCGGCTGATCATCGGCGAACAACGTGAGCAACGCCGGCCCAGGCCGTGCGTAGTTACGGGCAATCACTCGCACCGGAAAGATGGCGCCTTCGCCGACGACCGACGCCATCGAGACGCGCTCCAGGGCGACGTCGCGATGGGTTTGGTGCGGTGGCACAGCCGCCGAGATATGAACACCGCTGCGTCGCGCGCGCGCAATCGTGGCACCACTGTTGCCGCGAGTCTCGAGGCCGTCGCTGAGTAGGACAAGGCGGCGTTCCGTGTCGGGCGCGAATAGCGCAAGACTCGCATCGAGCCCGCGTGCGATGTCGGTTGCAGCGGCCTCGGCGGCGGGCAGGCGCGGCAACCCTTCGACCGGACTGGGGGCGCTCGGCGGTCGCACCACGCTGGCCTCGCGCGCAAAGGCGACCACCGCCAGTTCGTCCTCGGGTCCGAGCGCACGCGCCAATTCGCTCAGATAGCGTTGCTCCCACTGGCGTCCGCTTTCGTCGATGCTGGCCGACACATCGACCGCCGCTACCAGCGAGAGCCGATCGCTCGGCAGGCGCGTCGTCAGTGCGAGCCCGGCCAAACTCAGCGTCACGAGCGAGAACGCGGCCGCCCGCAACCAGCGCGCGCCGCGCGCGCGCCACCGTCCGAGGTAGATGAGCACCGGAGCCGCGGCAAGCAGCAGAAGCATCCACGGCTGCGTGACCGTAACCCCGACGGTTTCCGGATGCGCGAACAGATACGACAGGCTTGGTTCCTGAGTCATGCGGTGCGCTCCGCCCGCCGCATCGCAACCACCCACTCAGTCAGCAGCAATGCCGCACCGGCGGCAACCAGCCACCAGCCGAACTCGGCACCAGCCGCTGGCCGCGCGGTCTTCTCGGGCTGCGAGGTGGTGGCCGCCGTTCGCACCAGCGGCTCGTTGTCCCCGCGGCCAATGTCCGACTCCACCGGGTCGAAGAAGTTCGCGTACACCGTGCGCGTGGTGCCATCGGTGCTGATGCGATACTCGCCAGCGGTGAGCGCTTCGAGACTCGCATGCGTGCCGTCGCCGAGAGCGAGATGCCGGCCGTGCGGATCGACGGCGGTCGTCGGCAACGACGGCAAGCCGGCAAGCGGCAGCACACTGCCCGTTGTAGTCGTGGTCACGTCCACGGGCGGCGGCGCGAGCCAGTTCACCAGGTTGAGGAAGAACAGCAGAAAGCTGACGTTGTCGCTGCTGAGCAGCCGCTCGGCTTCGAGGTCGAAGGCGATACAAGCGACACGATGGCCGTGCTGCTCGCCCGCGAGGGCAAGCGGAAACTCCCGCTCGAGCGTGCGCGAAAGCAACAGCGGCTCGTGCCATTCGGCGGGCAGAATCACACGCGCGTGCTGGATCGGCATGGTCGCCAGCGGGCGCAAAGCACCGACTGCTTCGTGCTGATCATTCCAATCGAGCACTTCGACGCCATGGACATCGCCGCCGATGGCAAACAGCGGATTGTCGGGCGGCGGGTAGATGTAGAGCGCGGCCGTGGCGGGGGCGGTGTCGGCGACGACGCGGTGGAAGATGACCACATCGTAGTTGCCGAACCCCGCCGTCTTCGCCTGCGCCGCGTACGCCTCCGGTGTAAGCGTCGTCAGCTGCAGGCCCGCCGTTGCCCGCGCCACCGTCGTCAACTCATCTACCAGCGGCGTGGCAAGCGAGACCAACAGCACTCGAGTGAGCGCGAGCGGTCGAATCCAGCCGAGCGCAACGTTGTCGGCGGCGAGGGCGTCGTCGCCATCGATCTGGGCATCCAACTGCGCCACGACACGACCCGAGCCGGGGAAGCTCGGGACCAAAAACGCACGTACGTCGCGTGGCGGAATACTGAAACCGGTCTGCGTCACTGGCGTGTCGTTGAGCCGAACGGTCAACATGCCGTGGCCCTCGCGATGCGAGAAGTTCTGCACCACTACATTCGCGCGGGCGGCGCGCGCGTCTTGGAAGCGGCCCTGGAAGATCTGCAGGCCGGTGATGGCGAGATTGGCGTCGCTCTCGCCGAACGGAACCAGCGTCGCCTCGTCGCGCCAACGCGGCGACAGATGACTCGCCGACTGATCCGAGAATACCACCACGTCGGTAAGCGCGTCGGTGCGCTGGCGCGCGCCCGCGGCGACCGCTAGCGCGAGTTCGAGTTCGGTGCCGGTATCCGTGGGGACTGTGTCCTCCAAGGCGCGCAACAGCGTGCTGCGGTCGCGGGTGAAGTCCGCGATGGTCTCCGGACGCGCGGCGGCGGTGATGAGCATCACTTCGTCGGCGACGGGCAGCGCTTCGAGTCGGTGGCGCAGTTCGGTGCGCGCCGCCTCGAAGCGCGTCGTGCGGCCTTCGCGTGCCTGCATGCTCGCGGAGGTGTCGAGAATGTACACGTGCCGACGCGCGGTGGTGATTGGGCGGCCGTCACTCAGATACGGGCGCGCGAGCCCCGCGATCAACGCGGCCAGCAACAGCACTTGCAGGAAGAAGAGCAGGTCCGGGCGGAACTTGCGCGCCTGCACCACATCGTCGGCCACCGTCTGCCACAGCAACAACGAGGGGATCTCGACGCGCCGCCGGATACGCTCCCACAGGTAGAGCAACACCAGGATGATGTAGAGCGACGCGAAGATCAGTGCGCCGGGATTCAGCAGGCCCATCGTCGTGTTAGTGCTCCGGGCTTCGAGATCGTTGCGATTGCGCTGGCGCTCGTGCCGCTTTCGAACACGAGTCGCGAACACGAATCACGCCGGTCATCTGAGCATTCCCATCGCCGGCAGCGCATGGAACAGCGCGTGCTCCAGTCCCGCGTGCGGCTCGACGGTAGCGAAGTATACTTCGTGGCGGCGGCACCAGGTCTGCAACGCCTCGAGGTGGAGCTGCAGCGCGGTTTCGTAGCGCTGGCGGTTGGTGGGCGTGAGCGTGATCACGCGTTCGACACCAGTTTCAATGTCGCGGAGTCGTCCCCGCCGAAAGACCTGCGCCGGGTCGCGCTCGCCCGGACCCAGTAGGCGCAACGCCCCCACGGTCCAGCCGCGCCCGACCAACCCGCGCAGCGCCGCCTCGTAGCGCGCGGGTTCGACGAGAAAGTCCGACACCACCACCGCGACGCCCGGTACGCGCGCATGCCCGGCGTATTCGCTCACACCTTCCGCCAACGTCGTCGCGCCGACTGTGTGCAAGCTGATGAGATAGTCGCGTACGTGGCCAATCATGTCGCGATGACGAAACCACGGCGAGGCGCGGAAACCACGCCCACCGTCCGCCGACAGCGCAACGCATCGCACCGGATCGTTGTGGCGCAAGCTGATGTAGGCGAGACTGGCGGCGAGACCGATCGCGAACTCGAACTTGCGATCGGCGGCGGGCGCGGCCATCGACGCACTACAGTCGATGAAAACATGCAGTGCCGCTTCGCGCTCCGCGCGAAAGGTCTTGATCAGCAACTGGTCGAGGCGCCCGTACGCGTTCCAGTCGAGGTAGCGCAGATCGTCGCCCGGATGGTACGCCTTGTAGTTGGCCAGCTCGATGCCCGACGGCTGGGTCCCGTGCGGCATGGGCGTGTTGCCTGGACGGGTGGCCAGGCTGTGACGGACGCGCAGCTGCAGACGATCGAGCTTTCTGAGAAACGCGGGCTGCAGCACCTCGGCAAGCCCGGCGGTGGCGGGCTCCGTCGGCGCGGATGTGAACGCTGCAAGCAGGCCGCGCAAGCGCTCAGCGCTGGAGCCGGCGTGCGGCATGAACGATGCCCTCGATCAAACTGCCCGCATCGACGCCATCGGCTTCGGCGGCGAAGTTGAGCACCAGCCGATGATTGAGCGCGGGCACCGCGACCTGGTCGATGTCGTCGAAGGTGACGTTCACCCGCCCATCGAGCAGCGCGCGCACCTTGGCGCCGAGCAGCAGCGCCTGTCCGCCACGCGGGCTCGAGCCGAAGCTCACGTAGCGCGCAATGCGCTCGTCGGGCGGCAGACCGCTACCTCCTGGGGGCGCAAACCTCGAGCCTGACGGTACGGTCGCGCGCACCAAGGTTGCCGCGTATTGCTCGAGATGCGGCGCAATCAACACTTGGCGCACCAGCGCCTTCAAGCCTTCGATGCGCGCCAGCGCATCGGTGGAGTCGAACAGCGGTCGCACCGTGGGGATCTCCGAGGTCGTGGTCGTCCCAATGATGCGCTGCATTTCCTCGGCGTTCGGATACGCCAACCGCACTTTGAAGAAGAAGCGATCGAGCTGCGCCTCGGGCAACGCGTAGGTGCCTTCCATCTCGATCGGGTTGAGCGTGGCCAACACGAAGAACGGTGGCAATAGCCGATAGGTCGTCCCGGCCACCGTCACCTGCAACTCGGCCATCGCTTCGAGCAACGCCGACTGCGTCTTCGGCGTCGCGCGGTTGATCTCGTCGGCGAGTAGGACGTGCGAAAAGACCGGCCCTTCGACGAAGGTGAACTCGCGGCGGCCGTCGACCTCCATCACCATGCGCGTGCCGGTGATGTCGGCGGGCATCAGATCGACGGTGAACTGAATGCGACTGAAGCGCAGGTTCAACACCTCGGCGAGCGAGCGCACGATCAGCGTCTTGCCGGTGCCAGGGACACCTTCGATGAGCACGTGCCCGCCAGCGAAGAACGTGATCAGAATCTGTTCGAGGATGTCGCGATGGCCGACGATGACCCGCTCCATCTCATCGCGGATCTGCTGGAAGGTCGATTGAAACTCCTCGACCTGGCGGCGACTGTTAGCGACGCTCATGACTCCGGCCGTTGGCTATAGACGCGGCGGACGATGTCTTCGAACTCCGGCGGTACGTCGGTCTTGCGCAGGAGATCATCGCCGAGTTGCTGCTCGCTGAGCGTGGCGGTGCCACGTTCCGCGTTGGCGAAGCCGTCGTCTGTCACGCGGCCATGCGGTGGCGGTGGTTGCGAATCCGTCTTGCGCGGTATCCCTTGCAGGAAGGAGGTCAACGTCAGCTTGAAGGTTTTCGGTTCCGCCGCGGCGTTGGCGCCGGGTTTGGCCTGCTTGGCGAGTAGATTGCCCGGGTTGCTGCCATTCGGCCCGACTTCGCCCTGCTCGGAGTTCTGTCCCTCTGATGAAGGTTGGCTGCCGGCGGTCTGAGCCGAGTGCGGTTGCTCGTTGTCGCGCTGATTCGCCTGAGCCGCGTTCGCGCGCGGATCACCGTTCTGCTTTTCGTTGTCGCCGGCCTGTTGGCGATCACTTCGGGTTTTGCCGTCGCCCTTCGATTCGCGATCCAACTGTCCGCGACTGTCGTGTGACGGGTTGCGGTCTTTGATCGCTCCGTCGCCGTGCTCGCCAGACTCAGCGCGCTGTGCGCGCTGTGGTTGATTCTGCGCGAGTTGTTGCGGCTTACCCGCGGCTTCGGCGTTGAAAGCTTGTCGGATCAGTTGCTGGAGCTGCTGCGCTAGTTCATCCTTGCTTGGGTTGTCCGGCGTTTGCGCATCGCCATCATCGGACAGCTTGGGGGCCCCGGGACCATGCGCGGGCACATCACCGCTCATGTTCTGAGTCGAGAGCGGCGCAAGGTCAGCGCTGCCGTCGGGTTGCGGTGCGTTCTGCCCCGACTCACCCGGATGCGGTGCCGCCGACGGCTTGCCGACGAGTTTGGCGCCAGCGAGCGCACGCGCCGCTTCGGCACCCTCCGCGCTGCCGCTGGCAGTCAGCGCGACCGAGTCATGGGCGGCGGGTGGCTCGGGCCGCGAGATGAATAAGGTAGAGCCAAGCGTGGCGAGCGCTAGCAGGAACGCGTAGACCGAATGCGGCACGCGCCGCGGCGCAATGGCGCGCGGGTTCCAGCGCTGTCCCAATGCGAGCACGTCGGCGAGTAACAGTCCCGCGAGGCGCGAGGGTGGCCGGCGTTCGCGGGCGGTGAGCAGCGTCACCAGCCGATCCTTCAGCCGCGCGCGCTCGTCTGCCAGCGCAGCAACGTGCGGCAGATCGCGCCAGCGTTGATAGAGCACCAGCGGCGCTCCGATGAGCACGGTCAACGTGGCGACCAATCCGGCGTAGAAAGTGATGCGAAACATCAGCGGCGAGCCGCGCAGTGCCGCCAGCACCAGCGCCGCGACGGCCAGCGCGAGGACGCTGGCGGTGACGTATCCAACATGCTGCGCAGTGAACAGATTCACACGGCGGCGCAGGATACGCAGGCGGTCCTCAATCTCCTCGAAGCCGAGAGTTACAGCCGGCATCTATGCCCACACCGCGTGCAATGTAGGCGCACCATAAAGGAGGGGCACAGAGGGGTCAACCAGCATCGGCAGAAGTGCCGCATCGGTAGACCGTTGGCTCGCGAGACGAGAGCGCAGACGACAGAGTAGGGATGGACATCGCCGCCGCAGAGCGATAGCTGCGTGCCGAGGGAGCAAGCCTCGAACAACACCGACCGATGCTACTGCGAGAGGCTCTGGCAATCGACGACCACGACATCGTCGCCGTCATCGGCGCCGGTGGTAAGACGAGCGCAGTGCGCCGACTCGCGGCCGAGTTCCATCAGTTGCGGCGACGAGTGTTGGTGCTCAGCACAACCAAGATCGAGGCCCAGCGTGGCGCCATCGACACGCAGCTGTGCGATTCGCTCGCCACGGCGTGCGCGGCCGCTCGGAGTCGCCGCGCTGGCGATTCGCCCCTGTTGATCGTTACTGAACAGCTCCCAACTCGATTGCGCGGTGTACCGCTCGATTGGGTCGCACCGCTCGCCGCTTTGGCGGATGTCACGCTGGTGCAGGCCGATGGGGCCGGGCGTCGGTCTTTCAAAGCGCCGGCGGCACACGAACCGGTGATTCCACCTCAGGCGACGCTGGTGGCCGCCGTTGCCGGGATCGATGCGATCGGAAAACCGATCGACGAGCGGCACGTCCATCGCCCCGAACGGGTCGCGGAGTTCGCCGGCGTCCCGCTCGGGACGCGATTGACCATTGATGCTGCGGCGCGTGTGCTCCTGCACCCACGGGGCGGCTTCCGTGATTTGTCACCGGTGGCGCGACGAGCGATCGTGCTCAACAAAGTGGATAGTCAACCCGAGTTGGATGTCGCCAGCTCACTGGCAGCCGCGATTCGTACCCATGCGGCGATCCTGGTGATCGCAACGGCGCTGCGATCGCCTGATCCGGTCCGCGCGGTGTGGGGAGACTGAGCCGCTTACGGTCTCGCGGACCGCCGTCATTGGGTCGTGAGTGTCACGTCAATGGCACTGGTGCGTTGCAATGACGCACATTCAAGTGGCCAAGGCATCGCGAACGGCTTGGATGTAGGCATGCGGCGGTGCGGGGCTCTGGATGTAGCCATCGGCACCGGGCACCTCGTGCCCATGTTTGTAGTCGCTATCGATCACCAACACGCGGACGGCTTGAGCGCGCGGCGTCGCCCGCAGCTTGGTGAGAATTTCCGCGCCGACGCGCCTGTCAATGAGCAGCAAATCGGGAGGCTCGGCGAGGATCTGCATCCACACCGCCTCGGCAGTGCCACACGCCGTGGCCACCGTACCGAAACCCTTGAGCGCGAGCACCTTGGCTAGCGCCGTGCTGAAATCTGGATCGCTGCAGTCCGCAACGAGTATGCGAGCCATCCGTCCCCCCGTGAGCTGGTGAGTTCTAGCAAGACGGTGGCCAGCGGCAATCGCCCGCTCACCAACCGAAGGGACGCTGAGCAATCGGATCAATCAAGGCGCGCCTGCAAGCCTTCCGGCGCAGGTGCGGCATTGGGCTGCAGGCGAATGATCTTCGGACCCGGTCCCTCGATCTGCCAGGTGGGGAAGTTCGAGTTCGACGTCCACACCCCTCCGGCATCGTCGAAGTCGATCTCGCGCGTGTACGTCACCCGTGTCGGCAGCGGGAACACCGTGAACTGCTCGCTCACCGGCTCGAAGCGCATCAATGTGTCGGAGTTGGTGCCGCAGATCCAGATCGTATCCGTATGGCGGTCGACGTTGAGCGCGTAGGGAGTTTCGACGCCGCCGATCGGCAGCTTCCAAGTCTTGAATTCTCCGGTGCTGAGGTTGTAGCGCGCGATCAAGCCGGCGCTGAAGCTGGGAATCCAAAGATTGCCCTGCGAGTCGAACCGCAACCGGCGCGGCCCCGGGAAGGGCGTGTCGATGAGAGTGATCGCGTCGCTGTTGGGGTCGATACGGCCGATGCGGCGCTCGTTGAGCTGGCTGAACCACACTCCGCCGTCGGGCGCGATGTCGATGCCGTACGGGATCGGGAGATTGACGCCTTCGCTGCCCGAGGTGTCCCCCATCGAGACGTACTTAGTGGCCCATAGAAACCAGGGCACTAGTCGCACCGCGAGCGCCTGGCCCCACGTCCGGGCCGGTAGCCGAATGGTGCGCTGCTCGCCGGTCTTGGGATCGATCATCCCAACGTGGTTGCTCACCGCGAGCGTGTACCAAACACGTCCCTGGTGATCGAAGCGCAGCGTGTGCGGGTACAAGCCTTCCTTCTGCGGCATGATCTGCCACTGCTCGGTCTTGGGATCGAATCGCGCTACCTTGTTGCCCAAGCAGAGCGTGATCCACACTGATCCGTCGGGAGCGACTTGCAGGCTGTGAGGTGCGACGTGGGCATTACTGTTGGGGGCGATCAACGTGCCGGCGGTGCCAAACACGCCGCCAAGTGGCGAGTCGCCGCGCGGGATGTCCCACGCTCTCCGCTCGTTGGTGCGCGGATCGAGGCGGTAGAGTTGATCCTGATTCGTATCCACCGAGTAAATGGTGCCGTCGGGATGGACGGTGATGTCGTGCTGCATCGAGGCCGGATGGCCGATGTCCCACTCGGTGATCACTGCGGCGACATTGCGCGGCGCCGCCGGGGCGGTGAAGCGCGCTTGCATCAGCGGCCGCTGGTAGTTCGCCTCGGCATACGCCGTGTTGAAGGCGTGGGGTAACTCGGCTCGCAGCGCGGGCGAGATGAAGCCGCCCATGCGCGCCATCAGCTTGAAGATCTTGTCCCAGTCCTCGGCGCTGCGTGGCACGCGCGTCGCCCAACTGCCTTGCTGATGGCAGAAGGTGCACTGGCGGGTGAACTCCTCGCGCTTCTCGTCGCTCGACAACTCGGCCAGCAGCAGCGGCATCCACAGGCTCGATGGCAGTTGCCACGCGAGTTCGTTGGGATCGGTTTCCGGCGTCAGCGCCAGGCGCAAGCGCTGCGTGCCGTCGTGCAGATCGAGGCCTTGCTGCACGACATCCTGGTAGCCGAGGTGGCGCACGCGGACATCGTACGCGCCCGCCTCGAGCGGCGGTAAGCGAAACGCTCCGGTCGCCGTAGTGTAAACGGTCGTGCCACGCTGCAAGCCGCGATGGGTGGCGGTGACCATCGCGCCTTCGACCGGCGCGCCGCCGGCATCAACGACGAAGCCATCGAATACTCCGGTCTCCGCTGCGAACGCGCGCAGCGCGAGCAACAAACCTAGACTCAAAACCAGCAGCAGCGTGCGTTTCATGGATTCACCCCCGGCTTGGAATCAACCACGAGCGTGAGCGGACCATTCGACATCTGACGCAACTCGAACTCTAGCACAATCGGCACGAACTCGTGATGGCGCGCAACCCCCGCCTGCTCGTGGCGGACGCCGCCGTACTCGACCAGCAATCGGTACGGCTGCGGATCGCTCTGGCCGTTGCACGCCTCCATGTAGTCGATGCCGACGCGGTAATGACCCACGGCGGGTTCGGCGAACGTGGCGGATTCGAGCGGCGGCTCCCCAGCTTTGCTCAGGTCCGCGCATCGCACGTCGCGTTCTAGCTTGCCGCCCTCGCTACTCGGGTTGTTGCCGAAGTAGACGGTTTCCCACGACGGGCCGGTGAGGTAGAGATCCAGATCGGCGGTACTGTCCCACGTCAACATCACCCGCAGCCCGGTCGCTGGCGCCGAAGTCGAAGTCGGGAACATCGGCACTGGGGTCTGGCGCCGATTCGCACAGGCCGCCAGTGCGATCGCCGCCAGACAGACGATCGCCAACCTCAACGGTACCGCGCGCGGAGTCTTTCCTGTCTTATGTGTGTTCATCCTTTCGCGTAACCAACTCGATCAGCACGCCCCCTGCCGCGTCGGGGTGGAGAAACGCAACGCGCATCGCGTCGCCTTCACGCACGGTGTCGATCGTCGCCACGCCGCGCTGTTGTAGCGCCGCGAAGTCGGTGTCGACGTCATCCACGCGGAGGCCGACATGGTAGATGCCCGGCTCTTGCCGCGGCAGATAACGAACCATTGTTCGTGATGGATCGGATGCCTCGATCAGCTCCAACCGTACGCTGCCGGCCTGCACGTACGCCATACGGATCGGTGGCTCGCTGCGCGACTCGATCGCGGTTGCCATCAGCCCCAGCGTCTGCGTGTAGAATCGCAGCGACGCTTCCAGGTCGCGCACCAAGATGCCGATATGATCGATGCCGGTGACCAACGCGTCACCTGACTCAGGAACGACCCGCGCGCCCGGCGACCGAGCCGAGCAGTACGAGCGTGGCCCCGTTGAGCGTGAGCAACACGCCGCCCGCCACGGAGACCAAGTGAAACCCACGCCGAATCTGGGCGAAACCAAATTCGAGCTTGTACACGTCGTTGGTTGGATTGCGGGCGACGACGAGTTCCTTCTTGGCGTAGTCGTCGTCGCGAGCCATTAGCGTGACAAAGGAGACCGCGACCGTAACACCAATCGCGACCAAGAAGCCGCCCACGACTTTGCACGCTCTGGCCATTACGTCTCCCCCCGCACACTGCGCGCGGCGCCGATCGCCGTCGCGTACTCCGCATGCTGTGGCACGATGAAGTTGCGCTCGAACAGAAACCGGGTGGCCGTGACGCGATCGAGGAACGGCTTCACCCGCACCAGCTTGCCGGTGAGTACGATGTCGCGGTGATCGGCGGCGCGCGCTGCCGACACGCTCAGCACCACGATGACTTCGGCGATCATGTTGATGAGCGCCCGCGCCTTGTCTTCCGGCCGCGCATCGGAGGACAG
>JBGOUW010000553.1:0-3261 GCA_041477755.1 Binatia bacterium | reverse complement strand
TCGGAAGCCTGGTTGGCGACATACACGCGTGCGCCATCGGGCGACAACGCAATCCCCGCCGGCGCCCCGCCGACCTTGATCTCCGCCACCACAGCCGACTGCGTCGTGTCGATCACCGACACGCTGTCGCGCGTGGCATTGGCGACGTAGCACTCGTGAGCCGCCATCGCGATGCCCATCGGGCCGTAGGGCGCTTCCCCAACCGATCCGAGCGCGATCGTCGCGACCACCGCGTGTGTGGCCGTGTCGATGATGGACACGCTGTCGCCATGGAAGTTGCTCACCACCGCGTGCGTGCCGTCGACACTGAACGCCACGCCATCGGGTCCGTGTCCCACCGGAATCGTGGCGATGACAGTGTCGGTCTCCACATCGACCACGGAGACGGTGTCGCCGCTGAAGTTGGTGACGTAGACGCGATGCTGATCAGGGCTCAGCGCCAGGCTGAACGGTTCGTCGCCGACCGGTACGGTGGCTTCGATCTCATTCGAATCGGTGCGCAGCACCGCCACTGCGCCCGGCCATCCGGATTTCGCAACGTAGGCGTGGCTGCCGTCGCGACTGAGCGCCACGGCGACGCCGCCGAACGGAAAGGTACCGAGCGGAATCTCTGCCGCCGACTTTCTATTGGCGAGATCCACCACCGAGACCGTCGCCGCTTGATAGTTCGTCACGTAGGCGAGCTCGCCACCCACGGCTGCGGTAGCCGGGCAAAGGCTGCAGGCGCCAACCAGCGCCACCACGCCGGCGAACGGGTGAAGCAATCTCTGTCGGATAGGACGCACAAGCGGCGCGCGAAAAAAGGAAACGGGGCTTTCTTGCGAAAGCCCCGTTTTGGTTGCGGACGCTCACTGCCTCCGCGCCCACCGTTTATGAACCGGCGGGCGCGGATCAGTGACTACTTCCCGGAGAACTTCCAGTTCACGATGTACGGCTGTACCACACGAACCGGACCGGCCAGACCGATCGCCGGATCGACCAGCGAGCTGCCGGTCTTACCGGTACAGAAGATACCTGCGGCGGTACCGCCGTAGTTGTTGGCCAAGCCCTGCGCGCTGGCCTGCTGCCCAGCCACGGTGAGATTGTCGTCATAGGCAACATCACCGCGGAAGCCGGCGTTGCCGCCCGCGGAGATACAGGGTCCTGTGGCACCAGGGCACGGCTGGCTACCGCCAACCGCCGAGCAGCCGATCGTGGTGGCGCCCGAGCAGTAACCGCAGAACACACCGCCGGTAAGTGCTGGAGAGCCGGTCCCCGTGAAGCTGCTGGTGCCGCTGCTCAGGTTGAACGGATTGGCGATACCCGTACCTGAAATTTTGAGCCACAGACCCGAGTCGGTGGGTAGGCAGACGGTGCTGGTACTACCGTCCGGCTCGCCGCAGGGAAGGGTGTCACTGGCACCCCCGACGCATGATAAACCCACACACTTCGGGCAGATGCTAGGCGCGCCGGCGGCCAGCCATACGTCGGAGATGATCGGCGCGTGGGTGCTGCCCTCACCCGTGGTCAGATTGAGGGAGCCAAACGAAGACAGCCCGCCACGGCACACGCCGCTGCCGGAACAGTCGGGAAGGTCATTGTCGCACTCTGCGTTGGCGAGTAGATTGAGGGTATTCGGCAGCGAACAATGACCCTTGTCGGTCGCGTCCAAGCCGGCGATGGCTTTTTCGACGCGGCTGACATGCGTCGCGATGCAGGTGGCGACGCTGTTCGACTTGGTTTCCGTAGGATTCGTCAGGTAGTTGCCCGGCGGAACCAGATTACCGCGGCTTTCGCAGACCGTTTGGCCCGCGGCCAAACAGAGCGCTTTGGTCGCAGCATTGATGTTCGCATCTTGTGGATCGCCGGTGCAGGCACCCACGCCGGAACACACGCAGCAATCCTCTTGACACTTTGCCGTGTTATTCGGAGGTGTGGCGGTGATTACCTTGATACCCCCGGTCGGACCAACGCAGTTCGCGTCTTCGTAGCATTGCTTGCCGTCATTCACGCCCGCGTCGGTGCAACGGGCCAACCCGACCGGCGACGAGCTACCGGCGCTGCCGGCACCGTCGGCGGTGGCAAAGGCGCCAATTTGGATCACGCCCGGCAGCGAGATGGTTGAGCGGCCGCGCGGGGTTTTGTTGGTCTTGGCGCCGCTCGGCTGCACCGTAGAGAGGACGCGGGTGAGCGGCCGCGTCAGCGCGTCGCCAATCACCGCCGTCTTCAGATCACCCGTTGATCCCTGGCGGATGCAATCGGCAACCTTTTCGGGATCGATGACGCAGCTACCCGGGGCGCCGCCGCAGAGCACATCGCTGGGGCAGAGATCGTGCGTTGAATCGCACTCGCCCTTGCACTGGGGATTGGGGAAGCCGAGGGTGTTCAGCTTCGCCGTGTCACACTTCGCGTTGAGCGCGATATCCAGTTTGGTTGAAGCCTTGGAGAGTTCACCGGCGATACCCTTGATCTGCTTGACCTCGCAACGACCGCCAGGGCAGCCCTTGGTCGTGTCGCAGAGCGAGACGAAGGCCTTGCAGACCTTGTTGGCGCCGCACTGAGCCAGTTCGTTCGCGTCGTTGAACGAAGTGCAGGGCAGCGTGGGGGTGTTGCTGCAAACCCCTGGGCAGTCGCTGTTGGCATCGCACGCATACGCCTTACGCGCACCGTCCTTGCAGGCACCGACGTTGCCAATACACGCCTTGCCGGGGGTCGCGCCTCCGACGCAGGCCTTGCCGCCGTCGGCGTCCTTGTTCTTGCCCAGTATGTTGGCGTTCACCGAGCCCATGATCTGTTTGTGCAGCACGACGTTGTAGGCGTCGCCCTTGGCGAGAATCTCCGCCTGACACTTGGCCGTGTCGGCATCGACGGCCTGCGCCGACGCGGAGCGCGCACCCATCAGCGCCAGGATACCCAGCGCCGTACCTAACCAAATTTTCTTCATATTGCTCTCCTCCCTCGAAAAATGTTTGGTCCAATGGACCGCTTCTCCCCCAAACGAGTCAGCCCAACTCCGCGGCGGATCGCGACCGTACTCGCAACGACAGCTTGCTACACAATGCATTCGTTGAACCTAAACTCCTACAGATCGAACTGACCAATTATCCGCCGCGGGCGAAACCTTTGTCAAGAAAGAATTGCACAGCTCCCTCGCCTTTTACCGCGCCGAAAAGAGGCTGGTGACGACGTTGTCGCCGACCTTCGCGGTCTCCAGGACCGGAAACGCGGTGGCGATGCGCCCACCCGAAGTGCCACCGGTCGGGTCGTTCATCAGGGCGGTGC
>JBGOUW010000051.1:0-14807 GCA_041477755.1 Binatia bacterium | reverse complement strand
GGAGCGGCTGGCGACACCGGGAGAGGTCGCCGCGGTGATTCGCTTCCTCTTGTCGTCGGACGCGAGTTATCTGACCGGCGCAAATCTTCCGGTGGCGGGGGGACAGGCATGTTGATGGCGGATGCCTCGCATCTGAATTACTCGGCACTACTGCGTCAGAGCAAGCGACTGGATGACTCGGCTTGCACGCGCACGATGCGGCTGGCCGTGTTGTCTGATGCAGCCGTGCCGCAGATCGTGCCGTTGCTCAAAGCGTTGCTGGTACACAAGGGCATCCGCGCCGAGGTGTATTTGGCGGAGTTCGACTCGATCGAGCTGGAAATTTTCAATCCCCAATCTGATCTCTACGCCTTCGCGCCGGACGCGGTCATTGTCTTGAACTCTCTCAACGCGCTGCGGTTGAAATACTATCGGCAGGCGGCGGAGCGGTCGCACTTCGTCGACGGCGTCGTTCGCGCCGCTGCCGCACTGTGGGACAGCTTCAAAAGCCGCTCGCCGGCGCTAGTCATTCAGAGCAACTACGTGCTGCCGTACGAACGGCAGTTCGGCAACTTCGATCACAAAGTCGGCGAGACCTTTTATCCGATGGTGGCGCGGGTGAACGCAGTCCTCGCTGAGTTGGCGCGCGATCGGCCGCAAGTACTCATCAACGACGTGGAGGCGCTTGCGTCCTATGTTGGGCGCAAACACTGGTCCGACGAGAAGCTGTGGACGCTCGCGAAGGCGTTCTGCGCCTTGGAGCATCTGCCTTTGGTGGCGCAGAATCTGGTCGACATTCTGCTGTCCAACGCGGGACACGTCGTCAAGTGCGTCGTCGTCGATCTGGACAATACGCTATGGGGTGGAGTGATCGGCGACGATGGCATGGAAGGCATTGCGCTCGGCCCGTTTGGCGAGGGCGAACCGTTTTTCCGCTTGCAGCACTATCTGCTCGACCTCAAACGCCGCGGCATCATCCTCGCCGTGTGTAGTAAGAACGATCAGGCCACGGCATTGGCGCCGTTCCAGTCGCATCCCGAGATGGTGCTGTGCGAGGAGGACATCGCCGTCTTCGTCGCGAACTGGAATCCGAAGCCGGACAACATCCGGCTGATCAAGGAAACCCTGAACATCGGCTATGACTCGATGGTGTTCTTGGACGACAACGTGTTCGAGCGCCAGCTCGTGCGCGAGACGCTACCTGAGGTGATCGTGCCCGAGCTGCCCGAGGATCCGGCGGACTACGTGCGCGCCATCGCCGAGCTGAACCTGTTCGAGGTGTCGTCCTTTTCCGACGAAGATCGGCGGCGCGCCGCCCTCTATCGCGAGAACGCGCAGCGGCAAACGCTACAAACTGGCTTCACCGATATTGCCGAGTATCTTCGCTCGCTCGACATGCGGGTGACGATGCGGCGGTTCGACGCGTTTCACATGCCGCGCATCGCGCAGCTCATCCAGCGCAGCAATCAGTTCAACCTGACCTCCCGCCGCTACAACTTGGCAGAGTGCACTGCCATGGCCGAGTGTGCGGACGAGTGTATCCCGATGTACGTGACCCTGGCCGACAAGTTCGGTGACAATGGGTTGATTTCGGTCATCATCCTGCGCCCGCGGTCGTCGGTGATGGAGATCGATTCGTGGCTGATGAGTTGCCGTGTGTTGGGTCGCGGCGTTGAACAGTACGCGATGAACCAAGTCGTAGCGATCGCTCGGGCGCACGGCTGCGAATCGGTGATCGGGACCTATATCCCGACAGCGAAGAACGGCATGGTGAAGGACTTCTACCAGCAGTTCGGTTTCGACCGGGTTGAGGAGCGCGACGGTGCGACGATCTCGCGTCTGCACGTGTCCACCTATCAAGCCAGGGCGGTTCATATGAAGGAGGCGGCGTGAGCCTGTGAGGGGATGAATGACGCGGAAATTAGAGCACGGTTGGCGAGCATCTTTCGCGAAGTGTTTGATGACGAGTCGATCGCGCTCTTCGATGCGATGACGGCCAAGGACATCGAGGAATGGGACTCGCTGAACCACATCAATTTGATCGTCGCGGTCGAGGGAAGCTTCAAGGTCAAGTTCACGACTAAGGAGGTAACCAACCTCGCCAACGTCGGCGAATTCGTCGCGCTGATCGCGAGCAAGTTGTCATAGCGAGCGGTTGCGCTGTGTTGTTCACCTCGCTCGAGTTTGTGGCGTTCATAGCCATTGTGGCCGGCGCGTATCCGTTGTGCCCGGTTGCCTGGCGCCGTTGGTATCTGCTCGCGGTGTCGTACGCCTTCTACTGCACGTGGAGCGTTCGCTTCGCCGGGTTGATGTTGATCGCGACCGCCGTGGCCTTTGTGCTGGCGAAGCGGATTGGCACGGCGACGAGCGAGGGGGCGCGGCGCCAGTCGTTGGCAGTCGGTGTCGTCGCGTTGTTGCTGCCGCTGGCGGCATTCAAGTACCTGGGCAGTGTCAGCGGGTTTCTCAGCGACACAGTGGGGGGAGCACCGTGGCTGTCGCGGGTTACGGCCGCAAGCTTCGTCGGCGCCATCGGTATCTCGTACTATACTCTAAAGCTCATCAGCTATGTGGTCGACGTCTATTGGGAGCGAATGGCGCCTTGCGAAAACTTCTCATCGCTGGCGACGTACGTGGCGTTTTTCCCACAGATTCTCAGCGGTCCGATTCAGCGTGCCGAAAGCTTCCTGAGTCAGATTGCCCAGATCACGCCGGTCAGGCCAAGGATGGTGACGAGCGGGTTGCAACTGATGCTGTTCGGCTTTTTCAAGAAGCTGGTGGTGGCGGATCGGTTGGGCGTGCCAGTGGATCAGGTGTTCGATCACCCACACGCGTTCTCGGGTCTTGCGCCGGTGATCGCCAGCTATCTGTTTGCGCTCCAGCTCTATACCGATTTCTCCGGGATTACCGATATCGCCATCGGGACTGCGCGGCTGTTCGGAATCGAGTCACCACGCAACTTCGACTCGCCGTTTTACGCGGACACCATTCAGGACTTTTGGCGACGCTGGCACATGACGCTCACTTCGTGGCTCGGCGAGTACGTGTTCACTCCCTTGCGGATGACCTTGCGCGGCTGGGGGCAAGCGGGCCTCATCGTGAGTTTGGCGATCAACATGCTGGCAATCGGCGTGTGGCACGGCCCCCGGTGGACGTACGTGATGTTCGGTATGATCCACGCCGGATACTTGATCGGGTCGACACTGACGCAGCGGCGCCGCAAGAAGCTGTTGCAGCGCCAGCCGGTGCTGAGTCGGCTGCACACGATCGTTGGACCGCTCGTCACTTTCAATATGGTGGTTGCCTCGTTCGTATTTTTTCGCGCGACTACGCTCAGTGATGCATTCTATATCCTGGCGCAGGCCGGTGGCGGCCTATTGAACGCCGCGGTGAGGATAGCGCACGGCACGCTTCACGGCGTGATGGGCAAAGGTCATCTCGCCTGGAATGCGGCCGATGTGCTGATTGTCTGTGCAGGCCTGCTGGCGATGGAGGTCGTGCATCTGCTGCACCACCGCGGCGCACTGTCACGCGTGACGGGAGCGACGCCCGGTTGGGTGCGGTGGTCGGCATATTTCGCGCTCGGGTTCGCCATCCTCATCTGGGGCGAAGGCGAATCAAAGCAGTTCATCTATGTCCGGTTCTGACACCCCAGTGAAGAAGCCGGTGAACGCCCTTCGACAAGCTCAGGGCGACGAACAGAAAGGTGCGGTGCGCTCTGGGACGGGATCCGTTCGTGCTGAGCCTGTCGAAGCATGGGGTGGGGTGCTTCAACAGGCTGCGAAAGCGCGTTCGGCGCGCCGCCCGCGCTTGATCGCGCCGATCCCCCTACTGCTGTTGGTGCTCTTCGATGTCGGGTTCAATCTCTATTTCTGGCGGATCCCGAAGCTCACCGGCCGGGCAGCCGATTATGGCTATCAAGTGTTGCTCGATGTGCACCGCCTGGAACAGCCGAAGCTGCCCGGAGTAGCGCGGGTCCTCGCATTCGGCAGCTCGGTGGCGGGATCGCTCGATGAGTATCAAGTCGAATCGCTTCTGAACGCGACCGATCACTCGGCGACGCGAGTGGAGATGCACCGTCTCCTCAAACCGGGGATGAAGCCGTCGGACTATCGCATTCTGTTCGCATCGGAGCTGGAAGCGATGCATCCCGACCTGGTCATTGTCATGCTCAACTTCCAGGACTTTCTCAATGCGAGCTTTGAGCGCGACCTCAAACCCGATGTGCAGTATGTATTGCCACCATGGACGACGCTCCGCGACCGGTGGGCGTTCATCTCGACCGTTTCGGGAAAGTTGGACTTGGCGCTTGCGTCGGTGAGCAATCTATATCGCTATCGCCGGGCGATCCGCTCATGCGTGCAAGACCACCTTCGCTTCCTGGCGAAGTGGTTGCGCAGCCGGTCTCCGAAGCGGGCATATGGGCGGTATCCAGATAGATACACCAGGCAACGTTTCGGCCTGCTCATGAAGCCCGAGACGACGCAGCTCGAGTACTTTGTTCACCCCGAGTGGATTCAACAGCGGGGGCAAGTGCGTCTGCAGTTCTCGTTGGGCGCGCGCGTCTTTGCTGGACGGGTCGAGATTGAGCCCGGTTGGAAGGTCATCGAGGTGCCGGCGACGGCGGGCTCGGCTCGACTACTGGAGGTCGCGGCCGACAGCGCATGGAGTCCACGCGCCGCCGGCATGCCCGACGACTTCCGTCTTCTCGGTGTGCAGTTGCGCGATGGTTCATCCGAGAACGCGGTCGACAATGGCCTGCTCCCGTTGCGGTATCCGCCGGTCGACCAGCACGAGATCTCGGAGTTTCTTCGCCTGGGGCAGACGAGGGGCGAAGCGTTCGTGCGCCGGTGGGACGCCGAATTGGCGGCGCCGACTGAGTTCGGCACGCGCCTCCGCGCTTGGCGGGATTCCAAGCTCAAGGTGCGCGACGATCGGTTCGAGCCGACCGGCGAGTTCATCGAACTGGATCGCTTGGTTGCAGAGTTCTCGCGTCGCGGGATCAGTGTCGCGCTGGTGAACACACCCGAAAGCCCACTCACTGCGGACTACCAGAACGGCTCGTACTATCGCGGCTATCTCCAGTTCTTTGAGCAGCTGGCGCGAACGTATCCACGGGTGCGCTTCTACAACTTGTTGAACAGTCTACCGGCTGAGGAGTTCAACGACATCGTCCACGCCAACTATGTCGGCGGGATCAAGCTCGGCCCGATCTATGCCGACATCGTCCGCGACGCGCTCCGTCGCTAAGGCCCTCCTGCCAGTATGAGCGCTGCGACCGGCCGGCGTGGCTGGCGTATTGGCAGCCGGGCTATGGACGGCGACCAGTGAGCGCAACGCCCTCGCGCCCGGTCCGCGTTGCCTTGGTCATTGGGCAGCTCACTGCCGGCGGTGCTGAGGGCCAACTCTGGATGCTGTGCCGTGGCATCGATCGTCGGCTCGTGGAGCCGGTGGTCTACTGCTTGAGCGATCGCACCAAGCCGTATCGCGAGCGCATCGAGGCTGCGAACGTGCCGGTACGGGTGATCACCGGAAGCCGGATGAGCCGCGTTCGCGCCTTGCGACGGTGGCTGCGAGCGGATCGGATCGACGTAGTCCACGCGTGGCTTTTCATCGCCAACGCGTACGCGTGGGCTGCCAATCGCGGCAGCGGCCGGCCGCTGCTGACCTCGGCGCGCAACTGTAAGCGGCAAGGACGCGTGCTCGATTGGCTCAACCGACGCGCCTTCGCGGCCAGCGATCGCGTCGTGGCGAATTCGCAGGAAGTGGCGCACTACATCGCGCGCGAGTACGGCGCGCCAGCGGAACGGACGACGGTGATCTACAACGCGATCGACACCGAGCGCTTTCATCCCACGGATGACGCGGCGGGCGACGAATTGTGCGTCGTCATGGTGGGCCGGCTGGTGCCGCAGAAAAACCCCGGCTTGTTCGTCAGCGCGGCGGCCGTTGTGAGACAGCGGGTGCCGAACGTGCGCTTCGTGTTGATCGGTGACGGGCCGATGCGGCCGTGGGTCGAACACGAGGTAGCCGTGGCCGGGTTGCGCGATCGGTGCGTGGTGACCGGCGAACGCCACGATGTTCCCGAACTGCTGCGGCAGGCGGATCTCTTTTGGCTCACCTCCAACTGGGAGGGCCTGCCGAACGTGGTGTTGGAGGCGATGGCGTCCGGTCTACCGGTGGTGGTCACCGATGTTGGCGGCGCGCGTGAGCTGGTGCGATCGGGCGAAGAAGGGTTTCTGGTTCAGGCCGGTGATCAGATGGCGCTGGTGGAGCATTCGGTCGCGTTGTTGAGTGATGCGGAACGGCGCCGGCACTTCGCCCGAGCGGCACGGGCACGGGCGGAAACCTTCGCGCCAGCATTGATGATCGGCGCAATGCAAGATCTCTACGGGCAAGTGACGCAACGGCCACGCTCATGAGTTCGTTCCCGTTCGTGACGGTGATGATTCCGATGCGCAACGAGGCGGCGACGATCTCGACGTGTGTGGACTCCGTGTTGGCGCAGGACTATCCCGCCGACCGTTTTGAGGTGCTGGTGGTCGATGGCGATTCCACCGACGAGTCGGTGCGCGTCGTGGAAGGCTATGCGCAGCGAACGACCTGTGTGCGGATACTGCACAACCCGCAGCGAATCGTTCCGACGGCACTCAATATCGCTATTCGCGCTGCACGCGGTGACGTCATCATGCGGGTCGATGGCCACACACACCTAGCCCCGGACTACATGCGCATCGGTGTCGAGACTTTGCAGCGCACCAACGCCGACAATGTCGGCGGGCCGATGATCTCGGTCGGCGGAGGGGTGATCGGTGATGCGATCGCGCTGGCGACCGCCTCGCGCTTCGGCATCGGCGCCTACTTCCACTTCGGCACCGAGGAGGCCGAAGCCGACACGGTCTACCTCGGCATGTTTCCGCGCTCCGTGTTCGAACGCGTGGGTCTGTTCGATGAAAAGATGGTCCGCAACCAGGACGATGAGTTCAACTACCGCCTGCGCAAAGCCGGCGGCCGCATTGTTCTGACACCGCGCATGCGCTCCGTGTATCAAAATCGCCAGTCGTTCAGAGCGCTGGCGAAACAGTACGTCCAGTATGGTTTGTGGAAGGTGCGGGTGTTGCAGAAGCACCCACGACAGATGAGCTGGCGCCACTTCGTGCCGCCGACGTTCGTGCTCGCTCTCGCCATGGCCGGTGCGTTCGCGCCCTGTGTGCGCGGCGCGGCCGCGATCGGGCTGCTGATCGCTGGGCTGTATGGCGGGGCGGTGTCGGTGGTGGCGGCACGGCTGGCGCGTGCCGCCGGTGGGGGGTTCTGGCTGCTGCTGGTTGCGGTGTTCGCGACCTTGCACGTGAGTTGGGGCACGGGGTTTGTGGCCGGGTTGCTGTGGTTTGCACCGCGCTGGTTTGCAGTCGATGCGCCGCCACCCCGATTGGCGCCGCCGGCTGGTGACGTACGAAACCTGGGCTGGCCGCAGCCCGCTGCTGAGACGTGAGGATTGCGCTTCGGAGGACAATATGAGAACGCGCGAGAAGCTGACCATCGAAGAGAAGGTCGCGTTGGCGTTGGAGTTGATCAAGCGGGATCGAACGCTTGAGGAGATTCGGATGTACTACCGGGTGAGTCACACCACCGCGTACAAGATCCGCAACGCCTTCTTGGCCGGCGGACGAGCAGCGCTGAGCAGCGAGCGCGACCGTCGGGCGCACGATCTCGAAGCCCGGGTTGAAGCGCTCGAAGAGCTAGTCACCGGCAGCGGCGAAGCACCCGCCATGAGTCGCCGCGCAGTAATGGCTCGGTAGGCGGATAACGTGGTACGGACGCACACCGTAACGAGGAAGGGATCGACATGTATTTGGTGACTGGAGGGGCAGGGTTCATCGGGGCGAGTTTGGCGGAGGCCCTGGTCGCCAGCGGCGAGCGCGTGCGCATCTTCGACAACTTCAGCACCGGCTCGCACGAGAACCTGAAGGGCTTCGCCGACAAGGTCGAGATCGTCGAGGGCGATCTGTGCGATCTCGATGCCGTGCGCCGCGCGATGCGGGGCGTGCTGTACGTCTCGCACCAAGCTGCGCTACGCTCAGTGCCGCGCTCGGTGGACGACCCGCTCAGCAGTGATGCGGTCAACACGCACGGCACGCTGCACGTCTTGATGGCCGCGCGCGAAGCGAAGGTGCGCCGCGTGGCGTACGCCTCATCGTCGTCGGTGTACGGTGACTCCGAGGTTCTTCCCAAAGTGGAAGATTTACCGACAGTGCCAATCTCGCCGTACGCGGTCTCGAAGTTGGCGGGCGAGCTGTACTGCCGGGTGTTCACCCGGCTGTACGGTTTGGAGACCGTCGGCTTGCGCTACTTCAATGTGTTCGGGCCGAAGCAGAGTCCGGAATCGAAATACGCGGCGGTGGTGCCGCTGTTCATCCGCGCCGCGCTCCGCAACGAGCCGATCGAAGTCCACGGCGACGGCGAGCAATCACGCGATTTCACGTACATCGACAATGTGGTGCAGGCCAATCGCCTCGCGTTCACCGCGCCCAAGGCCGCCGGTGAGGCGTTCAACATCGCCTGCAATGAGCGCCACTCGGTGCTCGACATCGCTCACACCATCGAGCGCTTGCTCGGTCGCGCCGTGAAGCTCAACCATACGCCGACCCGCGCCGGTGACGTCCGCCACACGCTGGCATCGATCGAGAAGGCGGAACGCTTGATGAACTACCAGCCCACCGTGAACTTCGAGGACGGCATGCGCCGCACCATCGATGCGCTGAAAGTTAGTCTCGCCTAGTTGTCCCACCTGTTCGCTTGGCTGCGTTCGTTCTGAGCGCGGCCTTCCAGATCCATCTTTGAGAACAACGCGCGCGGTCATCGCCACCGCGTGGACCGAGGGAATCCCGCGCGAGGTGACCGAGGCGAAGCCGCGGCCAGAGGAGATTGAGCCGCAACTGAAGGCCACCGCTACTTCAAACTTTTCGTCGCAAACCCGCGGTCGGTGTAGGTGAGCAGGGCGCGCTTTCCGCTGGAAAGCGTTTCCAGCGCTACGTCGCGCTGCCACAGGCGGTGGACGTAGGCGAGGGTTTTCTCGGCATACTCAAGCTGCAGGTCGCGGCCGTCGTGGGCATGGATGAGGTAGAGCGTGCGGTTGCCGCCGAAGTCGGCGTCGTCGACCTTGATCACCGGTGTGGTGCCCATGCCGATGTTCTGCAACAGCACGGTCTTCACATCGCGCCAGCCGTCGGTGTCGGCGACCTTGCTGACGATGATCTCGTCGCCGCGGGTGTCGTGTTGGAAGAGGTCGAGCTCGCGGATGAGTCGCTCGGTGAGATGGCGGCGGAGGAAGGAGACGTCGCGATCGCTCTCGCGCACTTCGAACATCTTCTGGATGCCGGTCTTGTCGGGATCGCCGATCTCGTCCCGTTCTTCGGGCGTCGGGTTGTCGTAGCGACGACGGATGTCTTCCCAGACTTTGTAGCCGAGGTGATACGGGTTCAGTCCGCCAGGGTGCGGCCGCACGACTTGGTTGTGGCGGACGAGGAACTCGAGGTGCAGATCTTGCGGCAGATCGAGGCTGTCGAGGATCTGTTTGTGCCAGTAACTCGCCCAGCCCTCGTTCATGATCTTGGTTTCGATCTGCGGGATGAAATACTGCGCCGCCTCGTGCGCGATGGTGAGGAGGTCCTTTTCCCAGTCGGTGAGGTACGGGTTGTGGTCGCGGACGAAGAGCAGCAGATCTTCGTCGGGCTCGGGTGGGATCTTGCGCAGATCGGGCTCGGTGTATTCGGGGCGGCGGTGGAGATGGTGGAACGGATCTGAAGGTGGGCGCGCCGCGTCGAGCAGGTCGGCGCGCGCCTCGTCGATCGTGCGTTTATGCACGGCGAGGTTGCGCCGGCACTGCAGCGCGAGCGCGTGCGCGGCGTCGAGAATATGCTCGACCTTCTCGACGCCGATGCTCGGGTCCTCAATGTAGCGCCGCACTCGCACGGCCTGGGCCTTGAACGTGCTGATCGTGAACTCGGCGCGCGTGCTGCGAAACGTCGCGTTGTTCTTGAAAAAATTATTGTGCCCGTACACGTGCGCGATGGTGAGTACCTGCAGCAGCAGGGTATTGTCACGCATCAGGTAAGCGAGCGCCGGGCTGGAGTTGATCACCATCTCGTACGGCAAGCCGCTCACGCCGTAGTCATAGAGGGTCTTCAGTTTCTCGTACGCCTTGCCGTACGACCAGTGCGGGTAGTGCGACGGCATGCCGGAGTACGCCATGTAGCCGAGCATCTGGTTGTGGTCGCACATCTCGAACTCTTGCGGGTAACAGTCGAGCCCGAATGCGGCGACCTTCTCGCGGATGCGATCGTCCCACGCGATCAGGTCCTCAATGTCCCACGTAGCGGCCATAGGTTGGGTCACGAAGCCCACGCTCACGCTTCCTGCTGGGCGCGGTCTTTGGCGAGGAAGGCTTTGAAGCTGGGCCAGATGTCTTCCTTGCGTTCGATCAGTACGGTCTGAAAGTTATCGGCTTCGAGGCGACGAAACAGGTTGAGCATCGAGCTTTCGTAGTAACGCGAGCCGAGCGGTTTGATCTCGCCGTAACCGAACAGATTGCACACCTGGGTGAATTCCTGCGCCGTGCGCAGCGCGGCGGCGTTGTCGGAATCGAAGTTGTCGCCGTCGGAGCAATGGAACGCGTATACGTTCCACAGCGACGGATGGTAGCGTTCGGTGATGATGTCGAGCGCCTTTTGATAGCCGGAGGAGATGAACGTGCCGCCTGATTCGCCCTTGTGGAAGAACTCCTCCTCGCTGACTTCGCGCGCTTCGGTGTGGTGAGCGATGAAGACGATCTCGACGTTGCGGTACTTGGTGCGGATGAATTGGTAGAGCAGAAAGAAGAAGCAGCGCGCGAGGTACTTTTTCATGGTATCCATCGAGCCGGAGGTGTCCATGATGCATACCACGACGGCATTCGATTCGTGTTTGAAGTCGGTCACCATGTGGCGGTAACGCAGATCGTCGTCGTGGAACGGGAAGCGCCGCGGTTGGTCGTCGGGGTAGTGCGCACCCGCATGCCGCGTGGCGAGGCGGCGCTTGACGCGCGCCTTCACTGTGTGCCGCTTGTCGAGGCGGACGCGGATACCGACCTGGCGGTAGCCCTTGCGCTTGCTCAGTTGCGGTGCGGCAATCTCGCGCAGGCGTTTGCGTTCGAGGTCGGGCAATTCGAGGTCCTCGAACATGATGTCGATGAGTTCGTCGAGCGTCACGTCGGTTTCGTAGTAGTCGACTCCTGGACGATCGCCGGCTTTGTCGGGGGGCCCTTGCCCCTCGCCGTGCGCCTTGCCGACCACCTGACCGGGCTGGGTGTTGCCATCGCCCTGGGCGACGCCGGACGCGTTGTCGCCGTACACGAAGCGATACTCCTTGATACCGCGAATCGGGACCTTGATGACCCGCTCGCGGTCCTTTCCAATGATCGACTCCTCGGCGATGATGTCGGCGATGTTCTCGCGGATCGACTGCCGGACCTTCTGTCGGTGGCGGAGTCGGTCGCCCGCGGAGCGGTCGCTGCGCTGCGCGTCGGACTGACGGAACGGACGAAAGATGGTGCTCATCGGACGGGCCTCGTGCGCGACGATGCGGTCAGTCGAACACCGGGCGTCGTGAGGCGCGCGCGCCGCCCGGTGCCGACCCCACCCCGCTTCAATCCTTCCACAGATTGTTGGCGGCGTACTTCAACACCACATCGACACAGTTGTCGCAGTAGCCGTGTTCGAGCAGGTTCTTGACCATCGTGTTGTATTTGTCGCTCTGCTCCTCATCGCGCGTGCGCGCTTTCGTGATGATGCGGCTGATGTCGCGGACCGACGTCATCAGTTTCTTCTCGATCGCTTCCTTGAGCGGCTCGTAGCTCCGATAACTGATGCGCCCGCCGCGCCGTCCGGCCGCCCACAGATACGCGATCACTTCTTGGCGGAAGCCTTCGGCGGCGGAGCCGATGATGGCAATCTGTTCCTCGATCGATTTCAAGAAGCCTTCATCCGGGTGGAGTTCTTCCTTGGTGTTGCGGTCCTTCACCTTGGTTTTGTTCACGTAGGCTTCGGCGTGATCGAGGTAGTTCTGGAACAGTGCTTCGGCCTGTTCCTGATACGAGTATACGAAGGCCTTGGTGATCTCCTTCTCCAGGATGTCGAGGTACTCCTTGTGGAGCACATCCTGGAGGAAGTCGAGGTACTGCTTGCGCGTGTCGTCGGGGAGGTCGGCTTCCTTGGTCATGTTGATGAGCGCCTCGCGCACGTTGATGGGGTTGATGCAGTTGCCCTCGATGTTGTCGGACAGCGCGTTATCGAGCGCCTTCATGATGAAGCGCGTGGAGATGCCGCTCATGCCTTCGCGCTTGGTGTCGTCGCGCAGTTCGTTCACGTCGATCTTCTTGGTCTTCCCCTTCTCGACCACTTCCTCGCCGTTGTAGAGCTTGAGCTTGGTCATCAGGTCGCACTTGCTGGTCGGTTCGAGGCGCGACAGGATCGCGAACATCGAGGCGATTTCGAGCGTATGCGGCGCGACATGGGCGCGGAAGTCGGAGTTGCGGGTGATCTTCTGGTAGATCTTGACCTCCTCGGACAGGCGCAAGTTGTACGGGACCTTGATCACCACGATGCGATCGAGGATGGCTTCATTGGTGTGGTCGGCCTTGAACTTTTGCCATTCAGCTTCGTTGGAGTGTGCGACGATCACCGTGTCGACGTACACCATGCCGTGGCGGCCGGGCGCCGGGATGACTTTTTCCTGCGTGGCGGTGATCATCGCGTGGAGATACTCGGTCTCATTCTTGAAGACTTCGATGAACTCGACTAGGCCCCGGTTGCCGACGTTGATGGCACCGTTGAGGTCGAGCACGCGCGGGTCGCCTTCGGAGTAGAGGTCGAGTTTTGAGATGTCTTCACTGCCGATCAGGACCGAGGTGTCCTGGTTGTTGGGGTCGACCGGGGGCACCACACCGATGCCGACACGGCTGCGCTTCGAGAAGAAGCAGGTAGTCACCGGGACTTCTTCGTAGCGTTCGCCGAACTCTTCTTTGAGTCGGAAGCGACACACCGGGCACAAGTCGCCCTCGATGTGGACGCCGAGCATCTTCTCGAACTCGCGCCGCAGATGGCGCGGGATCAGGTGGAGCGCCTCTTCGTTCATTGGGCAGCCGTCGATGGCGAAGAACGGCTCCGACTCTTCCAGACCGCGGTGCAGCTTCTCGACCAGCGAGCTCTTTCCGGAGCCGACCGGGCCCATCAGGTAGAGCACCTGGCGGCTCTCCTCGCCCTTGAGGGCCGCGGATTGGAAGTAGCGCGCGATGTGCGCGAGCGTCTTCTCGATACCGAAGAACTCGTCTTCGAAGAAGTGGTAGACCTTGACGTTATCGTCCTTGAAGAGCCGCTTCACGCGCGGATCGTCGGAGCCGAGGATGTCGTGGGCTCCGCCCTTGGTGATGTTGTCGTGCAGGCGGGCGTGGGCGAGTTTGACAAGCGTCGAGTCCGCCTTGACCAGCTCGAGGTAGTCTAGGAAGCGTCCCTTCCACACCCGTGTGCTGTGGGCGGCACGGTCCTCTTTGATCAATTGCTCGAAACTAACCTGATCGTTGTCCATGACCTACTCCTCCTGTGGTGGAGTCGCAGTGCGCCTGGCCTCGCGGGCCGATGGCGTGTGGGGTTACGTCATCGTCGGGCTCACTTCGAATGTCGCGAGTGTAGCCGAGTGTAAATTGGTGCGTGCAACGTGCGGGGCGGTGCGGCTCACAACGGTCACCCTTCGCGTTGGATTGTAGCGGGGCGAGATGCCCTGATTCAAGGAAGCAGAACGAGAAAGGCGGTGGCGGTTCGACCAGCCGAAGTGCAAGGACGAACGTGCTGCGGAAGAAAACCGAGGACCGAGACGGATGACGCAACCCTTCACCGTGCTCCTTTCCCCCTCACCCAACCAAGCGTCGAACAAAACGCTAACACCCACCTTTTGCTGAGTCAAGAAAATTCGCCGCTCGGCTGCAGCATCGAGCATCGAAATTGTCCTTGATCGCTGCGATGCGCCGAAGCCGGCGAGCCAATCTCGCCGCCCTCTTTGCGCGCGCTCACTGTTTGGAATTGCCGGCCGATGGCTTCGGCAGGCCGGCGCGAATCTGCTGGGAGAAATCGGCGGCTTGATCCGCGGCGTGGGCAGCCGCGTTGATGTGTGAGCGCTGCTTCAGCTCTTCGAACGGCAGGCGGGTATCCAATCGACCGAGCTCGTACGTGTACAGCGGCGCGTAGCCGCTCAGCAGGATCTTCCAGGAGTAGCGGTGATTGCCCGGATTCACCTTGGTGTGCATCAGCACGTTGGTCGTGCAGTTCGTGGTCAGCGTGTTGTAGAAGCCCGGCTGCTCCTTGAGCTCATTGATCTTCTGAAAGTAGCTTAGGAACAACCGGCGCACGTTCTCGGGCGGCGCGTTGGTGCGGTAGAGGTAGGCATCTTCGGGCGGGTCTTTGCGGTAGTTGGTGCGCAGACGGATCAGATCGCGTTCATCGCCGACGATATAGATCAGCTCGTATTGCCGGAAGAAGCCCTTGATGGTGTCGTACGTCTCGCCGACCTCTTTGCGCGTCTCGATCGAGACCGTGACGAAGTCGTGCTCCGCGAAGCCGAAGCTCACCATGATGTGCGCGATGGCATCGCCCATCCAGTAGACGGCGATCAGGTCGGCGGAATCGAGCTGCCGCATGTCGTAGGTCTTGTCGTAGTAACGCGGCGTGAAGTCGGTCTCGCTGCGGTAGTCGAAGTTCCGGATGTTGTGGATCGTCACCATGTCGCCGTCGAAGGTTGCAAAG
>JBGOUW010000546.1:0-3325 GCA_041477755.1 Binatia bacterium | reverse complement strand
CTGGCTCGCCGGCAAGACGCCGCACTTCAAGACCACGGTGTTCTCGGCAGATGGGGCACAGGCCGGCGACACGGTCGCCGTGCGCGTGACGTCCGCCAACGGGCATACGTTGGTTGGCGAGTCGGTCTGACCAGTCGCGGTCTAACCCGGAGGGTCCGCTACAGCGGACCCTCCTCGATCCTCACATCACATCGTCAACCGTTGGCGCGGGCACTCGTCGAGGTCAGACACGCGCACATTGCGCGCAGCCAACCGGCGGTGGCGGCTTCGTCGTCGCAGATGGTCTGTAACAGCGCCTTAGTCTCCTGATCTTCCTCGATCTGGCAGATGACATCCTTGATCGGCTTGATCGCTGATGCGACGTCTGGGTTGCGGGCGATGAAGTCGCGCAGCTTCTCGCCGTCGGAGAGTGCGGTCGACGCGAGCAGCGCGCGGGCTTTGGCGCGGATCTCATCGGGAATCGCTGCGCGCAGTTCGCCGCCCAACTCGCACAGGCGCTGCTCGAGAAGTTGGCTGTGCATGAACTCGCGATGGCAGACAGTGCGCAAGCCGCCCTTCAGCTCGGGAACCCGGCAGGTCTCGATCCACAACGGCAACACTTCCGACGCATACTTCTCGCCGGCGCGAAACTTGTCGAGGAACGACACTAGCATCTTGCGCTCGCTCGCATACGCGCGGCCGTTGATCTGGTAGGTCTTACCGCTGGCGCCGGCCGGAGCAGCGATCCCGATCTCGCGCATTTGTTCTTCGAACAGCGTGTCGGAGATCAGCCCCTTGCGGTACGCTTTGAGAAGTTGCCGGGCCTCGAACTCCTGGCTCACGCCAGCGGTGGGCTCAGCGCTCGGCTGGTTCATCGCCGGGTGTGCGTGTCCATTGCCGGTACTCCCCGTTTGCGTCTTGGTAGCCGCTGCAGTGGTGCGCGCCATACGTCTTCTCCTCTTCGGTCGAGTGAAAGTAGCGGAGTCTCACGCCTAGTCCAGAACGCCCCTCGGCGTCAATCTGAACCTGACCACCCTGAACCTGGCGAAACCGGGGAATCCACCCGTCAACGGCAGGCCAAAAAAGGGATTGGCTCAACCTCTTTCGCGCGTGCTATAGCCAAGCCGCCGCTCGGCACGCAGGGCTCTCAGTACGGAATACCTACACTGAGTGTCTACCGGCGGGGAAGAGAGGGAGAAGTGCGGATTCGAATCATCGTTCCTGCGATCATCGTCGCGGCGTGGGTGAGCCCGACGTTCGCCCGCACCGGCTTGTTGCCGTCGAACCAGCGGGTCAGCGGGCGTGGCTCGCAATTCGAGCTGATCCAGTTTGGTTTGTTTCCGTCCGGCATGGTGATGAGCCAAGACGGTGGGTTTTTGTTTGTCACCAACAACGGCTTCACCAACCAATCGCTGATGACCTTCAACACGGCGACGCGCGCCATTCACGAGGTCAAGATCGGCCTCGGGTTCAACCAGCTGTTCCAGGGCATCGCGCTGGCGCCCGACGGTCGAACCGGCTTTGCTTCGGGGGGACCGACGGACGTCGTACGCCCGGTCACCATCGCGGACGATGGCTCGCTGACCGAGGAAGACGAGATCCCACTGTCCGGCTTCCCCGCTGGCATGGTGATCAGTCCCGACGGCCAACGCCTTTACGTGACGCAAAATCTCGCCCATGCCGTGGCGGTGATCGACGTTGCCAGCCGCACCGTGCTCACCAGTATCCCGGTCGGCAAGTCACCCTGGGGATTGGCGATCCATCCGACCCGTCATGAGCTGTACGTCACCAATCGCGGCGACCGCACGGCGACGATCATCGACACCGACATGAACGTCGTTCGCTCCTCCGTGAGCACCGGTGTGAACCCGAACGCGATCGCGGTTACGCCCGATGGGTCGAAGGTGTTCATCGCCAACGCCAACAGTGACGATGTCACCGTGTTCGACGTTCTCAGTCCGGCGACCGCGCGCACGATCTCGCTGACGCCGTTTGAGGGCGCGCGCCCCGGCAGTAGCCCGTCGGCACTCGCCATCAGCCCGGATGGCCGCAGCGTGTACGTGGCCACGTCGTGGGAAAACGCGGTGGCAGTGATCGACGCGGCGAGCGAGACGGTGCGCGGCTACCTCCCGACTGGCTTCTACCCCAGCGCGATCGCGGTCAGCCGCGACAGCCAGCTGATCTACATCGCCAACATGAAGGGCGACCGCACCTATCCGCGCACCACCAAGATTCAGAAGCTCGATCTTCTCTTCAACGTCACCCTCGGCGGCACCTACGGCGTGCATGGCACCCTGCAAATTGTTCACCGCCCGTCCGAGATGCGGTTGCGCGGCTTCACGCACCGGGTGGCGGTCAACAACGGGTGGGATACCGGCGTGCGCCCGAGCAACCATCAGCCCACCGTCACCGCGTGCTCGCCGATTCCATGCACCGGCGCCGACGAGAGTCCAATGCAGCACGTGTTCTTCGTCGTGCGCGAGAACAAGACCTACGACCAGATCCTCGGGGATCTGCCCGAAGGCGATGGCGATCCCAGTCTGCAGATCTACAAGCCGAAGACCACGCCCAACGTGCGTGCCCTCGTGCGCGAGTTCGCACTGCTCGATCGATTCTTCGCCAACAGCGAGAAGAGCGAGCCCGGTCATGCGTGGACCGCGGGCGCGATCGATACCGACTACGAGGAGCGGACCTGGGTGCCGGTCAGCTTCAACGTCCGCCCCGACGACATCGGCAGCCACCACTCGAGCGACACCGGCGAACTGGTCCGCGGCGTGATGGGACCGATTGCGGCACCCGAAGGCGGCTTCTGGTTCGACAACTGTTTCAATCACGGTCTCAGCTTCCGCAACTACGGCGAATTTCTCCGCATCGACGACGCTGGGAACCCGATCGACTATTGGTTGCAGAACACCAGCCTGGACTTTCGCGTATTCGATCTGTCGGTCTCCGATGTGAGCCGCTTCGAAGCCTGGCGCACCGAGTTCATGCAGCAGATCGCCGGTGGCACCGTGCCGCGGTTCACCTACATCGCGCTACCCAACGACCATACCGGTGGTAGCAGTTCGGGCCTGGCAAAGCCTGACGCGTACGTTGCCGACAACGACTTTGCCCTTGGCAAAATCGTCGAGACGATTTCGGCGACCACCGACATCTGGAAGCAGTCGGTCATCTTCGTTATGGAGGACGATTCGCAGTCCGGGGGCGACCACGTCGATTCGCACCGTACCGTCGGCACCGTCATCGGTCCGTACGTGCGCCGCCACCAGGTGAACCACACCCGCTACGACATGGGAAGCATGCACCGCACCATGGAACTCATTCTCGGCCTGCCGCCGATGAGCCG
>JBGOUW010000336.1:0-5693 GCA_041477755.1 Binatia bacterium | reverse complement strand
GTGTTCTGGTGCGCCGGCGTGCCTCTGCTGGCGTGGGGCGTCGCCTTCGGCCTCTACACCTGGGCGAAGTCGATCGCCACCGGCCATGTGTCGACCACCGGCACCGTGATGCTCAGTGTGCTGCCGTTCCTGGTGGGCTTTCAGTTGGTGCTGCAGGCGATCATCTTAGAAATTCGCGAAAGCCCGCGCTGACTACGTCGTGTCTCGCAAGTGTCAACAACGCACGATCCTTTGAGCCGTAGGGGCGATGCATGCATCGCCCTCCGTCTTCTCCGCAGTGGGCACGTCCATCCGCGGGCGACGCATGCGTCGCCCCTACAGGGAACGGGACATCTGGTGGGAAAGGCGCGAGGGGATTTGTACAAAGGGGCGCGGCAGTGGATCCGTCATACCGGCTTTCGCCGGAATGACGAGTGGGGAGGTGGCTTCTTGTTGTGCAAATCCGGATGGAGGTGAGGGAACGCTCACCGCGGCTTGGTGATTTGATAGAACGGCAGCAGCGCCAAGCGGTTCGCGCCCGGCGCGCGCCAGCGCACTCGCAGGCCGGGGCTTTCGTTGGTCTCCATGTGGGCGGTGATCGTGATCGTGTGAGCGCCGGGCGTGAGGTGCAGCGCGTTGCCAGCCGCTGCAACGCCATCGATCCTCAGCTCCGCATGCGATTGGCGGAAGTCGAAACGGACGAATGTCTGCAGCTCCTGCTCGACGGTCCACGTCGCCTCCCAGGTGACGCGGCAGGGCGCCGGGTCGTGACTTTCACTGATGCGACAGGCGTCGGGCATCAGCGCGTAGTCGATCACCGGCTCGATCCGATCGAGGAACGGCTCGGTTTCCTCGCCGTGGTAGTAGCGCGCGCGCACACCGCCTTGACCGATCCATGCGATATTTGGCTCGGCGATATTTGGCTCGGATGGACGCGACTCGGCGAGCACGACGTGGCAGCCGATGAAGTGCACGCCCGCATGATCTGGCGAGTTGATGGCTTCGCACTCCGTGTAGGGGAACTGGTCAGTGAGGAACGCGACGAGATCGTTGGACGAGTAGGGGTCTTCCATGAGGAGGTACACGCTGCGGCCGCGCCACGGCGCGGGCAAGTTGGGCAGATTAGACTTGTTGGCGAGCAACGGCTGCAGGTCGGTGGTCATCATGCCCGGCACGCGGCTACCACGCAGCCATTCGTAGTCGCTGGGGAGAAAAAAATTGTCGATGTCCGCCACCAACAATAGATAGGCGTCATTCGGCAGCGTGCGCAGGTATTCGATCGCCACGGTGTACTGGTTGTGGAAACCCGCGCGCACTTCCGGCGCGTTGATCATCTTGCGGAAGTACACGTCGATGTTGTGCGCGTAGCCGACCACCAGCGTGATCCCGAGCAGTCCGAGGAAGACGCGTTGCCCACGCGCGTTGGTGCCGACGACCTCGCGTACCCGCTCCAGCAAGAGCGCGATCAACACGAAGATGATCGGAATCACTTGCTGCAGCCGGCGCACGTCGAGGTTGTGCACGAACACCGCGCCGCCCAACATCATCAGCAGGAACACGGTGGCGATGTAGCCCTGCTGCCGGCGCCGCGGGTAGCCGAGGCAGTAGCACAACGCGACCGTGAACAGCGCGCCGGTGGCCGGATCGAGCATCGGCGCGCGCGGCAGGTTCATCGTCGCCCAATCTTCCCCGACGTGGTGAAAGATCATCGCGCTGTCATGCAGCCGCACCAGCCGTTGCTTCACCGCGTGCGCGAACGATTGGCTGTAGTAGTCGGAGTCGGCGAGCGAGCGGTTGGCGGCTTCGACGTAGTAGGTCAGCCCGCCGGGTGAGCGGTTGACGACGGTGAGCAACGGAATGGCCGGCACCAGGTACGCGAGGGCGACGATACCGCTGGCCAGGAGTTGGCGTTGCAACCACGTGCGCGTCCGCTGTCGCCGCGACGGCGTCAGCGCCGCACGGTACCGTCGCACGTCGACGATCAGCGACCCAAGCAGGAAGATGCCGACCAGGATCGTCGTGCCGCGGTAACCGGCGTAAGCGAACAGGGTCGACGCGGCAATGAATCCGATCCACGGGTAGAACGCCAGCCGACTGTCCCGCCGCGCGCGCACCAGGAGGTAGAGCACGACCACGACGAGGAATGTCGTGAAGTAAATGTTGTGGGCATAGCGTGCGTAGATCAGGTGCCAGTGGCAGACCACGAAGAGCAACGCGACGGCGAGCGCGACCGTGCGCGAGACCAGGCAGCGCAGCAAAAAATACAGCGGCACCACGGTGAGCGCGCTGAAGATGGTGAACGGCACCCGCAGCGCCGTGAGGTTCGCGCCGCCGATGGCGAGCCCGGCCGCCGCCAGCCAGCGGTCGAGGAGAAACTCCCACGGTCGCGCACCCTGCAGAATGTCCCAGCCGGCTTGGCCGGTCTGCGGCTCCTCGATTGCGCAGATCCCGCCGGGTGGTGGGAAGTAGCCGTAACGATAGAAACGCAGCGCAAACGCAAGTACGACGATGCCGAGCAACGCCCATCGTTCCCAGCCTGGCATCGCGTCGCGCCCGATGGTGAACGGCCGCTCGCGCCAGTCGGCGAGCGCGATGCCGACCGACCACAGTGCAATCCCCGCCACCGCGAGCGGTGCCCACCGATCGAAGCTCGCTTCCCAGTGCTCGGCGAGCCGGTTGGTTGCGCCAGCGGCCACCGCCATGCCGGCGAACGCGACGACGACGCCGGCGACACCTCGCCATTGGGATCGAGCGTGCATGATCACGACGTCGTCCGACTCGACCGGCGGCGCACCGAGCAGTCGCGCCAGTCCGAGCGCTGCGATCACCAACACAGCACTGGCCAGCGGCCACTGACTGTGGGCGTGGATCGAGGCCTCGGCCCACACCAAGGCGACCGCACCCACGCTCAGCAACACGCGTTGCCTTGTCGTGTCGGTTGCCAGCCGGGGCGCCCGGAGCCACGAGCTGGGGAATGCTGAGCGGCTACGCCGGGTCACAGGTTACACACTCCAAGTGGGCCGTGAGTTGTTCAATTGGTTTGCCTGGACAGAGCTGGGCGAGGGCGGCTTGCACTTGCGCGCCCCACTCGAGTCCATCCACGTGGCGCGAGTAGCAGACGACGCGCTCGAAGTCGCTGCGCTGCGCCGGAATCACGCTGGTGACGATCGTGCGGTCGCGCACGTGGTACAGCTCCTGTACTGGATCGCGATCCGGTCGCGACGGGCCGAAGTCGTTGTGGAGATCCGGATGCTGCGAAACCAGCAGCAATTGCCCGGGGAGTGTTTGCACCGCGCGGACCATCCCGTCCGGAACGTTGTAGCCGGACTCCAACGTCCACAGCGTGGTCAGGTTGAGGTACGCGAACGGCAGCAACGCAGCGAGCATGAGCACGCCGGTGACCCACGTGCGGCCGATGCGCTCTGCAACCCACGCCAGCGGCAGGATCATCAGAAACGTCATGTTGGGCAGCATGACGATCGCGCGTTTGACCGAGACGACCGGATAACCGCTGTTGGCCAACGACAAGCCCGCCACGTCGCTGGCGAGCAGCACGAGCCAGATCCAGGCGTGACGGAGCACGCGACCGCGCGGCCGCCGCAGCAGCGCGAGTACGCCGCTGACCGCGGCCAGCCCCACGCCGGCTAACCACAGATAGCCGAACGGCGGTCGCAGCCACGGCCCGTTGGAGCCGTAGCCGCCGAGTGTGGAGGCGAAGGGCAGCAGCGCAGCCTGCTGCGCGATGGCCAGGATGTAGCTCAAGCTGAGACCCGATCCGGGTTGAAACCAGAACAGTACGTGGAGAAATGTCGAGAGCTGCAGCAAGGCGGGAATCAGCGCGATGGCGACACCGCTGGCCCAGATGAGGAAGACTGATGGTGCGCGCCAGTAGATCGCGGAGAGTACGACCGCGGCGCTGACACTCGCGACCGCGGCAAACCACAGCGGCAGAAAGTAGCCCGCCAGTCCGCATACGAGACCAAGCGCGGCCCAGAGGAAGCCGCTTTCCCACACGGTCCACGCCGCGCCGAACAGCGCATAGGCGGCGAAGTAGGGCAGCAGCCCCGACAGGTTTGGGTAGCTGATGAGGGTGAAGTAGTCGAAGACACTATGGAGCGGCAGAAACAGGGCGAGGAGTACCGCGGCCGTCGCGCCGCTGGTTTCGGCGGCGAACGCGGCCGCGGCGAGCACGATCAGCGCCGACGTGAGAACGTTGCCGAGCCGGTGCGCGAACAGCGACTCGGAGAGGTGCATGAACACGCTCTGCAGCGTCGCTTGCACCACCGTGCACTGCTCGAATACGCCGCGCACGCTGAGCCAGTTGACGGCCGGGTTGCCGCGCGCGAGGTCTTGCCCGATCACGAAGAAATTCAGCGAGTCGCCGGTGACCGCCCAGCGCCAGTTATCGTACACTCGACAGAAGGCGAACAGTACCAGTCCGACGTATACCACCAGTACGCCGCCCAGCGCGGGCGACGGTCGCCACCGCACCCAGCCGCGCGGCCACGGCCACCGCAGCAGAAACAACCCCATCGCGGCGAGCCAACTGAAGTAGAGCCCGACCTGCCGTTGTTGGGAGTCGAGCCACAGGAGCGGTATGAGCGCAGCGATGCAGCCCGCGCCACACGCGATCCGCACCGCGCGTGGCCGCTGGCGAGTTGGGGTCATCGCGCCGGCTTCGGTCGACTGCATGGCGCCCCTCTCTAGCATCGCCGAGCGCGTCGCGGAACGGCGTGATGCGACTTTACGCTTGGCAGTCTTCGAGATGCCTGCTAGAGATTTAACTGGCTCCGATTCAACGGACAGGGTTAGGAATTTCGTGACCGCAAGGTAGGCCCGCACTGCTTCGCTATCGCGCTAAATTGGGTAGAGTGCAGCGAAAGACTTGGATAGGGGAGGACACGGATGAGTGAGATCAACGTCGTCGCGTTGAGGCGAGGTACGACCTTACCAATCTCGGTTCTACTGCTAGTCACATCGATCGCCCTGTCCGTTGCACCAGCGATCTCGGAAGCGAGCTGCTCATATCGCGACGAGGTGGTGACCGACGGACCAGTAGCCTACTGGCGACTCGGTGACGCCTCCGGGCCAACAGCCGCCGACGAGACCGGCTCGTATCCCGGTGTGTATACAAGCGTGACTGGATTCGGAGCGCAAGGTGCCCTCTCCGGTGATCCAAACACGGCTGTCAACTTCGACCAGCCATCTGATTATGTGCGTGTAGCCGATGCACCGGCGCTACGATTGCCCGGCTCCTTCGCAATCGAGTTCTGGTTGCGGACGAACGACGTCGACCAAGACTCCCACTACATCATGGATAAGACCGCTTACGGGGTGATCTACAACTATGTTCCCCGAACCGTGGAATTCTATCGGGGTCTGGCTTCAAGCGGCGAAGAACCGCGAACGGGTACACAGATTTCGATCACAGACATGAAATGGCACCACATTGTCTACAGCTACGATGCTCCGACTCGCTTCTGGGCTGGATACAAGGACGGTGTGCGGGCATTCTCGTTTACACGCACCATCACGCTCGCGCAGGACAGCTCTCCCCTCGGCATCGCCACGGCACTCGGCGCGGTGGTGTTCAACAACCTCGACGGCGCATTGGATGAGGTCGCGCTTTACGACAAGTCACTGTCTCTGTCGCGGGTACAGGCTCACGCCTTTGCCTGCCTGCCTTCGACGCCAACGGCTACTTCAACATCGAC